>CAIQND010000699.1 GCA_903873045.1 uncultured Methylococcaceae bacterium
CGGATCGTCATGCAGCCGGAACCATCGATATTTTGTCTGGAGTTTTCCTATATTAAGGGGTTACTTTAAGAATATGACGGTATAAATGACGGTATATTTTTATTTTAATAATCAACAATCCAGTAAAATAAGGGCATACAGAGCAACACTCGTTAGACCCCGCCCCACCAATTCAAGATTCAACGATGTACAAAGACATACATAAACCCGCAAGTCATAAGGCTTAGCGGGTTTTTTATTGTCCAACGAAGTACAACGAAATGCAGTAACAATCGACAATTTATGCAGTAACTTTAAACAATATCACTATCCGCACCGCTAAACCCCTCAGCAAAGACTATCGTTTAAATGATGGTGAAGGGCTTTATGTCATTATCAAAATCAATGGCACTAAATGGTGGTGATTCGATTACTGTGCTCATGGTTAGAGTCTGTAAGGTTCAGCTTGAAAGCCATATATTCTAGCCGATCTGAAATTTTATTTTGTCGAATTAGATTTTCCGTTTGGCGAAGGTATTGACCGTTAATAAAGGCTATTTAATTATGAAATACCCAGCCGACAAAATTTCACATCCCTGTGACTGGATTCCGGCATCCATGCCAGAATGACGGGTAAGTATTCAGTCCCCCTCTTTGAAAAAGAGGGGTTAGGGGAGATTTTATTAGATAAATCCCCCTCAATCCCCCTTTTTCAAAGGGGGAGGTGAATAATTACAATGACGGTTGTATCACTGGCTGAAGCATCTTGCTAATCAGGTGAGCCTTTAGCCTTGAACCTCACCCCAACATCTCCAAAGCCAGGTCTGCCATATTTTTAGAACCCCCGCCCTGCCCTAACTGCTGCTTTACCAAAATCAAATTGGCTCGCATTTGTTCCGCATAAGCCTTATCTGTCAAAATTTTGTTAACTTCTTCAGCCAAGTTATCGGCGGTTGCTTCATGCTGAATAAGCTCTTTGACAAAGCCTTTGCCCAAGACAATATTCGGCAAGCCTATAAAAGGCGTATTAACCAGCCAGCGCCCCAACCAGTAGGTGATCGTAGACAGCTTGTAAGCAATGACCATAGGCACGGTCAACAAGGCAATTTCCAGGGTTGCGGTTCCTGAGGTTGTCATCACCACATCGCAGCATTGAATAACGTCATAAGGCTGGTTTTTTATCACGGTTATGTTAAGCGGTGACAGACTCAAGTATTGATCAAGCAAGTCATCGCTGATTGAATCCGCTTGGGGCAATATAAACTGGCTATTCGGCAAACTGGCCTGTATCTTTTCAGCAGCGGCCAACATAACGGGTAACATCCGGTTAATTTCATTGACGCGACTACCAGGCAGCAAACCAACCACCGGTTTATTTTCATCCAAGCCAAAATGCACAAGGTCTTCAGCTCGACTATGCTGAGGATGGACTTTATCAACCGAAGGATGACCCACATAACGTACCGGCACATTCTCCGCATCATAATAAGCGGTTTCAAATGGAAATATCACCGCCATCATATCAATCGCCTTGCCATACGTTTTTACCCTGCCCGGTCGCCATGCCCACACTTGTGGACTCACATAAAACAACACTTTGATACCTCGCTGCTTGGCAAAACGCGCCAGTTTAAGATTAAATTCTTTATAATCGACACACACCAGTAAATCAGGTCGTTCAGTTGCAACCAACTGTTCCATCAACTTTAACGCCCTGCGAATTTCACCATAGTGCTTGAGCACTTCAACCACACCGATAACGCCAATAGCGCCTGAGTCGTAGCGAATATCAATACCCGCCTGCGCCATTTTTGCGCCACCCATGCCAAAGCCGTTAAGGTCTGGCTGATGTTTTTTCAGCTCCAGAAACATATTGGCGGCGTGTTGGTCACCTGAGGATTCTCCGGCGCTAAACATTATGGTTAACGATTTTTTTTGTTGAGGCATAGATAAGTTTCCCTGGGCTATAAACTAATTAATAGCCAATTCATTGGCAATCATTTCTGCCTGCTTAAGCACAGTTTCAGTAGCAAGTAATTGCATGTCAGGCGGATAGCCGTATTGCCGCAATAGTCGTTTAACAATAACTTTTAATTTAGCTCTCACATTTTCTTTTATTGTCCAATCAATTGAGGCATTTTCTCTAACTCGCTGCGTTAATACAATGGCTAATTCACGCAATTGGTCATGCTGCATTAGTTTTTTTGCGCTGTCATTGCTGGCTACTGCGGTATAAAACGCATACTCAAAATCAGTTAAGCCTAGTGTTTTTGCTTGCGAATCAGACGCAACAATTTCTTGTGCAATCCGAATTAATTCATCCATCACTTCGGCGGCGGTCAGGATTTTATTCTGATATTTCTTAATGGCATTTTCCAGCATTTCCATCAAGGACTTGCTTTGCACAAAATTCTTTTTGGCACGGACTTTC
>CAIQND010000700.1 GCA_903873045.1 uncultured Methylococcaceae bacterium
ACATTATGCCATTGGTTCGCTGGCAGGTATTATGCTGGTCAGCATGACCTATCATATTTCTGAAATAATCACTGGCTCGGTGGGTGCCGTGTTGATTGGATTGTCAATATTGTCATCTATCTTATATAAAAGAAAGCACGCAGACTAAAGGGACTCATTGACTCATTGACTCATTTCCAAGAGGACTTGGGAATGAGTATGCGGCTATAAATGATCAAGTTATTTCATGCATGTTCCTAAAACAACTTTCATTTTTCAAACTCCATTTAGCATTAACTGTCACTCAACCCCCAGCGCTTTAAAAACAGCATCAACCGGATCAGAGTAAAAGCTGGTTTGAAATTTGGCAAATAACTCGCCTCTGACGGTTGGAATATCACTGACGCTGGCCATCGGTAACAATATCCGTTTAGCGCCTGAATCAAACGCCATTTGCAGGGTTTCCGCCAAGTTTTCAACGGGGATAATGTTCCCGCCCAAAGTCATGGTGCCTAAAACAACCATTTGGCTTTGCACTGATTTATTCAAGACACCTGAGCAAAAGGCAATAAATCCTGCCATGGTCAAGGTGAGTGAGGGGCCACTATTGTGCAATTCAATCAAATGTAAGTGATAGTCGTGGTCTGCCGCTTTTGCAGATCCGCTGACCCGGGATATATTGCCTTTGTAATAATCAAAGCCCACTCTTATGGCTTCTTTGGCCAGCGTGTTGCTGCCAAAACCGGACAGGTTGAGTTTGCCGTTACCTGGGGTCATTTGTGTTTCAATTCTGAACAAGCCCAAATGGTCTTTTGCACCTTGGGAAATGGTATGCAACACAGCGGGCTTTAACGCACCTTCAGGAATCAACTTGTCGCCACCTTGTTCCGGGACATTAACAAACTTTTCTTCCATGGTTTCTTGGTCGATATAACTAAAATGCACGTCAAAGAATTCCATGCCGCCAATCTTTTTCAATTGTTCTTTAACGCGGCGACGGGTTTCAAGGGCATATTCAAGGCATTGTGCAACCGCCGCCTTGTCGTAATCGCCATGGGGATAGAGCAGCTTTAATAATCCGGATACCGTGCGTCTGACGGCAATGGTGTCACGTTGGTTCAGGTTGTTGCCCAGCTTGAAATATTTATCGATAGCATCGGAAAAACTGCGTTTACGCATTTCCCGCATAAACTCGGCCAGATAATCGACAATCAAACCATATTGGTTAGTAAAAAACTCGGGACGCATTTTGGGTATTTCCCAGCCTGGAATATAGGCATGGAAACGGTCAAAAAAGGCAGTGTCAATCATCACGTCCGGAAACGGTGTTAATAAGTGACTGGTTTTAACCAAGGTATCAACCGACTGATTAATGTTGCCGACAAACACCATACTGGCAGAAGCAACCACCGAATCACGTCCTCTGGCAAAGGAGCCCGAAGCCATAAAGTCTTTCATGATCTGTATGCCGTCTTTATCCTTAAACGAGATACCGGCCACCTCATCAAAAGCGACGACATCCCATAAACCGACCAAACCTATCGATTGCCTGGCCAGATTATAAAAAAGATTGGCGACCGTGGTTTGACCACCGGAAATCAAGATACTATTGGGACTAACTTCCTTGTAGATGTGGCTTTTTCCCGTACCTCTGGGCCCCAACTCGCAAACGTTATAATTATTCTCAACGAACGGAATCATCCGTGCCAGCAAATGCCATTTTGCCCGTTCAGTAAAATGCGTGGGTTCCATACCAGTGGAGCGTAGCAATACCTCCAGCCATTGCCCGGCATCAAAAGCCTTACGTCCTTCAAACAAGGCCTCCATATCCATATTGGGCATTTGAATGGGCTTTAATTCAGTAATTTGAAACGGCGATCCGGCCTGTCCTTCTTCAAAAACATAATGCAGCGTGATAATGCACCAGATACCGCCTGCCAACAGTTTTTCATAATCTTTAACATTACGGTCAGAGATTTCAACGCCTTTAACGCCCAGATTGGACAAAATGGCTTCATAGACATCACGCCTCTCATTCAGCTTGACGGTGACTTTATCAATTACCTTGTAACTGCCACTTTCCCGGACTTTTGACTTAATCTTCTCGGCTTCATCGGGGCGTACATAGTTCTCTGCCAAAATACGTTTGACGCTTATCAAGCCTGCCTGAATAGTCTCTTCGTCGTCACTGGCGCAATACATGCCCAGCAAATATTCCAGCACATAAACCGGGACATTTGCCCCTTCCTTAATCAGCTTGGTCAAGTCCTTGCGAACCACCTTGCCCGCGAAACTTTGGTTTAACAAAGTATCCAGGCTGGTGTCCTTAACGGTTGCGTTTGCGGTGTCGTTCATCATCATTCCTAAAAATCGTTACTGAATGCCAGATCAACCTTTAGGGGCACTCTCAGCACTTCCACCTGGGTTGACGCATCACGGACAACCAGATAATAATCTTTGTTGCGGTCATAAGAACCTGACAACACCGTTAGCAATACTGAGCGTTTACGTTCTTCAAGCAGTTGCGAGCTGCTGTCAAAAGTGATGGTTTGTCCATCACTGATAGATTGGTCACCATCGCGTAAAGAGACCACCAGTGAGCGTGGCAATACCCGTTCAGAAACCGCCTCGTTTTGAATAAACTCAAAACGCTGGGTGTTGGTGACGACCTTATTGGACGCGCCCAACAAACTGATACTGACTACCTTGGTTTTAGCCAACTCCGATTCAGTCGAACGGATAGTAATAACGGGGACAATAATCTCTTGGGGCATGGCACTGCCGTGGACAAAGCGTGCGCCTCCAGCAAAATGAAACCGGCTGGCACCTTTGGGTAGCCAAAAATCAAGACTGCCTTCCGGTTCTGTTCCGGCTGTCAAAGCGGTATTTCCAGACCAGGCCTTATCGTTGCCACCAAGATTTTGCCCCAATAAATAGCGCTTTTTTGCCAGCAACGACCCTTCAGGTTTTTCAGACAGCGCCGATTTGTCGGCTTCTTCCAGTGCTGATTCCTGATACATAAAACCATGGTCGGCAGTCACCAAGACATTATAGCCATTCAGACTATTGATGATAAAACCCACCAACTGGGCAAGTTCAATAATAGTATCCGCCGCCGCCTCAAAAGTTTTTGTCTCGGAAGACTGTTTATCGCCAATCAAATCGATGCGGTCATGGTAAACATAAATAAGTCGATAGTCACGGACGAACTCCCGGCCTTTATCCTTGCCCAGTGCCAACAAATCTTCGGCTTTAATGGCAGCCCCGGAATAAGCGCCCAAATAAGCACCGCGCTGTTCCGTCGTAGACACCGGTTTGCCATCGGCCATCAGCTCCGGATGACTGTTCATTTTATAGGCCAAGGTCTGATGGGGTAACAACGAGGCCATGCCCAAGCCGGTATAACTGGGCAATACCCCTAACTGGCTGGATAGGGTGGCTTTGATCCGGCTCTTGCTGTTGATAGCCTGAACCAGTTCTTCGGCCACCTCAAAACGAAGCGCGTCGGAAATAATCACAAATACCCGTTTAGTGCCTTTGTCAGACAAAGATACGACGCACTTATCAAAAAAGTGTTGCTGATTAGCAATGCCGGATATCTGCCAGGATGACAGCAAGCCGGTCTCACCTTCCAAAATCTTGCCCCAGGCCGAACTTAACTGCGGGATAAACCAGCCTGAATACGCCGCTTCAATACGCTGTTTTAATTCATGTAAAACCGCCCACCCCATAGGCTCGACAGACTCGGTTGCCCGGTTAAAATGCCGATAAAGTTGGTCAAAACGAAATAACTCGTCCCGATAGCACGCGTAACCCGCTTCACTGGACGCAAAGCTAAAGCCCGCTTTATACTTGTCCTTTAGCATTAAAAAGTGGATAGCCGCTTCCAGTGCATCGTAACTGGCCGCCAAAGCCCGATTAACCTCGTTGACATTGGCCAGCATCTGGTTTGCCCAGTGACCATCCCGGCGCCGCGCAATCAGGGCAAGCACGGAATCCATGGCAGCCCCGGCACTCCCCAGAATCCGGTCTTTCAAATCACTGATAATATGGCGTTCAACGTCCTCAAACGTCATCACTTCCGCCAGGTCGTCGGCAGACAATCCGGCCAAAAGCGGGCTGAGTTCCAGGTCACGCCCTATCACCCCCGTAATCAGGTTATAGCTGGCATAGTGTGCCAAATCTGAGCGCCATCGTGAAGCAAACACTGATGCATTGGCGGCAAGATTACGCTCAGGCAGAATAAAATGCTTGAGTGATTCGAGTGGCTTACCCGGCAAGGAACGGGCAAAATCAGTCACCAGAATACGGAACAGCAAGTCGCGTAAACTCGGTTCAGTCTCGGTGTAACCCAAGTGGATTTTTGCCAGTTGCCAAAAGGCATCCTCCAGGTCATTGGCGATAATGTCCTGCCATATTTTGGGCTGGGTATTGAGATTAACCTCACCCTCGCTAACCAAGGCGGTAAACAAGCGTTGCAGAATCGAGAACAGTTCAGGCTGGTCGGCACGGGTTAAAACCGCCAACATTTTTCGGTCAAGGTCGTCTGCACTATCCGTGGCAACCACTAACCGTTTTAAGCGTTCAACCCGATCTTTGGCACGTAAAAACTTGGCCCGCTCTTTTAAATGTCCGCGTAACGTTTGCGAAACCAACCCTAAATCATCCAGTAAAATAGACGTGGAATCGGCTTTAAAGGATTTACTCCGCAACCGAATATCCAATAACCAATCCTGGTTAGGGTCGGGTTCTGGCTGGGTGCTATAAAACAACCAATGCTGCTCTGGCTGCCGTTCCACATCGATCTTGATTTGTAGCGCAGGTGTTTCGTCCAAACGGACAACTTCCACGTTATCCAAAACCAGATGATCCACTGTGGCTAAAAACTCGCCTTCCGGATCATGCCAAAACACAATGGCATGGGAGGCAAACAAGTCCTTTAGCGAGTCGGTGATACGTTGGAGACTCATGCTAACCCTTTTCAAATATATGCTTTAGCCAAGCAATCAAATCGGCATAAAGTGGCTTGTCCGCGTCGAGCAGTTGTTCCTTTACCGTGAGATAAAGCCCATGCCCGGGCTGCTCCTGCCAGGCCAGCCAAGTGGCTACTTCTGCTTTACTTAAATGTATAGGTTTGAACCGTTTCGGGTTAAGCGCTTCGACAATCGATTCAGCATGGGTGAAAAGCGGTTTTTCGTCTGGGTGAATACAATCCTTAATCCAGTCTTCCAACATGCCATCGCTATTATTATTGGGCATAACCCACAGACCTAGATCAGGTAGCCCGTCAGAATGTTGAAAAATGAGTCCACGGTTATTGCTTGAGTCAGAAACCGGCAAATAACCCCGTTCGGCAACGATGCTCTTAAATTGTTCGACCGTTTTTTGATAGCCTAAACCACCTTCGGCCTTATAGTCAGCATCAATGACAACGGCCAGGCATCGTTGACTGCCTGTTTCCAGGTCAGCGAATTGTTTCAGCAGAATAACTGTTTGCTTTAATACCGCTTGCTTACCGTCACGGCTTTTCGGGTTTAAATCTCGTGGAGAAGCAACGCGAATCTCTGGACTGAAGGGTAAGCCCTTACAAAGCTGCGCAAATAGATTGCGATCAGCGTCGCCTTCAACAAGTAGAATCTTGCCGGAATCGATCGCTTTGGCTTCAGCCATTATCGAATCTCCATATCCGCTTGGGTAATGGTTTGCAGCTCTGATTCATCAAAAACCGTGGCAATAACCCGACCACGGTCACTGGCTTTTGCGCTTTTACCGATTCTAAACAGAACGCCTTGGCTTGATAGGTTCGATGCGGCAATCTTTGAAAAACTCTCAATGCAATCCCAACTGTGCGTGGTGGCAAATATCTGAATATCCAACTTTTGCGCCATTTCAAACAGCAAAGCCCAGACTTTTTCCTGAACACTGTAATGCAGGCCGTTTTCAAACTCATCAATAAGTAAAAAACCGCCTTTAGCGGTCACCAATTTTAATGCAATCTGAAGTATCCGTACCATACCGTCCCCCAAACTGTTCAGTGGTACAGGGCGCGGTAATCCATTGATTTTTACTTTAGCCATTCGGCGAATAGAATTATCGCTATAAGATAACTCGTTAACAAAGGTAATCGCTTCAAACTCGGGCAAGATGATTCTCATGGCATCCTTAACCGTTTCTTCAACCTCGGTTAAAGCAATGCGGTCCCAATGATCGGCTAACTCATTCATCGGAATTAACTGAGTAGGGATAAAACTGCAAGGCAACGGATTACCTACCGTCGCAAACCGCCTAAGATCAGGGCTGATGACATTAAAATCAATGCTAACCGCGTCGCCTTTCTTTTTTATCAGGAGTCCTTCACCGACTATCCGGCGATGTTCTGTTAATTCAAGATGCGTGATTGAAACCGGGCGCTTAATAGTCTCTTTATTACCTTCCTTATTGATTGCGATTAAATCCTCTTCAACGCTATAAGCATGATAAATTTTTAATGCGTTTTCATTTTCAAGTTCTCCAATAACAATCGGCTTGGCTTCTTTTGGAAATTTTCGACCGGTAAATAAGTCTTCATAAGGCAATGGGACTTCAATGCCTTCTTTTACATTTTTATCTAAAAAATACTTTTCATCATGCCCTTGGGCGATTTTTTCCAATAATTCTTGATGGGCATTACCCGCATAAATCCGTAAAGCCTCCAGCACCGAGCTTTTGCCAGAATTGTTTTTGCCTACAATCAGGTTAACACGACCCAATTTGGCGACCTCGAAATCAGCCAACAACCTGAAATTCTTGATGACTAGCGACTTTAGCATGTTAGTTTCCCTATTCTTCGATCAACATTATTCATCTTTACCCCCAGCGACGGCCTTAACCTCGGCCAGCAAATCACCAAACTTGCCGTAGTTGACTTTTACGCCGTCATCCAGGTCGAGCGGGATGCGGAGATCCGCGTAGTGGCGGAGCTTTTCGTCAAAACTAAGCAGTTCGACGTATTTTTTCCTGAGCTTTTCGATGTCTTTGCCCAGTTTACTTCGTTCGGCATTGGAAGAGGCTACGGCGGCGTCTTTTTCCAGCATATCAATGCGGGACTGTATTTTTCCGGTCAACGGCACAACGTATTCGGTACGCATTCTGGATAGTGTGCTTTCGTTGTAACGGTGCAGGTAAACCAACGCCTGAAAGGCACCTTGTTTACCGCTGGAGAACAACCAGTAAATCGGGCGTTTCTTGTAGGTTTGCAGATGATTTTTGTAGAAGCTGGCAGCAATGTAGCGGCGAATGGTTTCTTGCGGCGTTTCATTGCCTTTTTGACCTAAACTTGTCGCCAGCCAGGCGATGTTGGCTTCAACTCCCTCTCCTTGGGGAGAGGGTTGGGGTGAGGGGTTGCCCCACACCGCCAGCAGAAACTCGTTGAGTCGGGTGGCGGCATCGTCTTCAAACCAGAGTTCGTCGGTAATGGGCACAATGCCGTCAGCGTCAGGCGCAAATATCCCCCCCTTTGCAAAAGGGGGGTTAGGGGGGATTTGCTCTTGATTTTGCTCTTGATTTTCAGACTCAGTAATGTGTAAAATCCCCCCCGGCCCCCCTTTTTCAAAGGGGGGAGTGTCGGTGCCGTAGTAGATTTTGTCGAAGTCCACATTCCCCGCGTGGGCATAAATCAACCCCGGCCTATCCAGCCGATAACGTCCCATCATGCAGCCGATGGCGTAGGAAATAAGGCGTTGGCAGTCTTTTTCTCGGTCGGCGCGGGCGAGGGTGATTTGTGATTCGGGGACTTCGGAGGAAAGTTCGTCTTGCAATCCATAGGCGTCGATAAAGAGGCGGTTGTTTTCTTCTTCCAGACGTTGCATTTCGACGATGGCGGCGCGGTTTTGCGTTTGCCACCGGTTGAAGCATTGCTCAAGGCTGGTTGATGCGTAGGTTGGGTTAGCGGCTTTATCGCGTAACCCAACATCGGTCACTTCGGTGTGTTGGGTTACGCTATCGCTAACCCAACCTACGTTGTTTGGATTAGCGGCATTATCCTCAAATGCCGACATTCCGGCAGGGATGCCGGAATCCAGTGCCACGGACGGTAAGTTGGTATTTATACCGATGCCTGAATAAGCAGGCGTGTAAGCGGACAGATTCACATCCCTGTGACTGGATTCCGGCATCCCTGCCGGAATGACGGGGGCTACGGTTGTGTTGTGTTTTTGGCGAACCAGCGGGTTTTCGGTGAAATCCCAAGAGGTTTCAGAGGAATCCCAATCCATTTTATGCATTTCAATCAATTGCTCAACCCGTTGCCCAATGCTTAATTCTGCATCTTCGGACAGCTTTGGAATTGGAATTTTGGCAACATCTCCAACAGGTGATGTAACTGTTGGATTAATGGCCCTTAGAAAATAGTTTGTACATTTACTATTCAGGTATCCAAGTTCAATAAATGTGTGCTCTGAGTAGTAACAAGGTGACAGATCGCCAGGAATGACACCTTCAGGGTGTAACCTAAATGCTATATCTCCTGATGTTATGCGCGGCCAGCTAACTGCAACGAGAAAATACAACTCTTCGCTCGGTATAATAGATCCATCGAATGTTTTTATCTCTTGACCATTGGCTTCCCAGTTAACTACAAGATCTAGGTTTCCATACCATTTACGGTAATCGCCACCATTGTTAAACATAAACCATTTGGCATTACTATTTACAGCATCAATTCTAGAAAGGTAGGATTTTTCTATCGTTTCATCATTGCATTCGAACCAATAACGAATAAACCTTTCTTTAGAACCAGTTTGGAGTCCGCGTCGAGTTTTTCCAGTATCTGCTAATTTTCTAGATGCAAATGCCTCGTTTCCTTTTTTGGATAACCAATACGCCACCGGACTGCCAGGAATTTTATTGAAATCATCCTGAACTATCCTATCAAAACGATTTTGACCAGAACACAAAGCCGCTTGTTTATGTTCTTCTTGACCATCCACCAAACGAAAAAAAGCAGGTTTGTATCCACTAAAATGCTGACCAAGCAACACAAAAGCTGTCGTTTGCACCACTTCGCCAGAAATCTCGCTAAACGCCCGCGCCCCTAAATGCGCCATCGTGTTAATAGTGCGGTTTGTCAGCAACTTCTCCCGCATTGCCTGATAGGATGACAAAAACATCCAGCTCTGCATCGTCACCATTGCGTTAAAGCCCGAAGGTTTACACCATTGAAAGCCTCGCTCCATAAACATGGCGAACAAGTCCGATTTACTATCAGGAAATGTGCGTTTAGCGAATTCCTTCAAGGCCGGATTCATGCCCTTGCCACCCATATACGGCGGATTAGCCACCACCGTATCAAACTGCATCCCTAAAATAACCGCTTGCCGGATAAACGGGATTAACGTGGTCGCAGCAATTGTTTGTATCGTATCGCCCGATGTCGACAAGGCTTGCAATTGCGCCAATAACTCCCTTAATGGCTCAGCGTGTTCAGCGGGCACTTGTATCAAGGAACCCAGCGTTTGGGCTTGCTCAAACAACGCCAAGGTATTTTCAATAAGTTGATAGTTGCTGTCGTCAATAACCTGAACCAAGTCGGTTTGCATCTCATCAAACAGCGAACTGGTCACGCCTATGTTGCTTTGCCCGTTTAAATCCAGTTGTCGCCATAACAAGGGCAGGTTTAGATTTTTGCTGGATTGAATCGAATACACATTGAGCTTGGGCAACACATCAAATAACCGACGGTCATCGGCGCGAGCTTTCATCAACAAAGCAAAACCCGCCAATTGCGCGGCGCGGTCATCAATGTCCAAGCCGTACAGATTTTTTTCCAGAATCAGACGGGGAATGCTGCGAAGCTGGTAACCGCGTTCCAGATAAATCGCTTTTAAAACATCATAAGCTTCCACCAGAATATGCCCGGAACCGCAGGCAGGATCAATGACGGTGATGGTTTCGGGGTTTAGCATGGTGAAATCCAGTCAGACAATAAAAACAATTCGATAGTCGGTACACGACTAAAACCTGCATCGTTGGTGAGCATGGCTGTGCAATGTTGCGTTAAGGCGGTGGAGGCGTGGATGGCGTCGGGAAGTTTTAGATTTGTTTGGGCGCGAACCGTTGCCGCAGAAATTAGAACTTGCAGACTAACAGCCGAAACGGTCAAACAATCGCTAGACTCCAATGCCAAATAATAAAGCCGCGCCAAATCATTTCGTTGTTTTGTAATCGGCTGAACCAAACATTCTGAAAGCGTCAATTGACTCGTTACGGCAAAAAATTCATGTGATTCCAACCCTTCAAAAACATCTAATAGCAATGTTTTGAAATTCTCAGCTTCTTCGATGTAATACATAAAAATGTTGGAATCGAAATAAACTTTATGCCCTTTCAGACTGCTTCTTAATCGTCCCACGCATCACGCTCCGCTCGAATGAAAGCATCAATTTCTGCCGCACTACTGAAACAAGGTGAAACTTGTCCCACTAAATCAGAAATTTTTAGTTTTTGTTTTGATTTTTCAATGGGCAAGGGATCAAAAAAAGCATCTGGCACAATCAAATCGGCATTTTTTTTAAGTTCAAAACAATTATCTTTGCCACGTCCTTCACGAATGAAGGCATCAACTTCAGTGGCATCTTTAAAACAGCCTTTTGCTTTGCCAAACAATTCTGTTATTGGTTTTGGATTTTCGAAGTCTATGCCTGAAAATGCCGTCAAAAATTCATCCGGCAATGGCACGCCTTTATCTTTTGCCAAACCAACGGGACGTGATTTATTTTGAAATTGAGTAATGAGTTCTTGTAGCCATTGAGCGGGTGTTTTACCTGCTTGCGCCGCATATTTCATCAGGTTTTCGTAAGTGTTATCGTCTAATTCTAGTGTGTGCACGATGTTCTCCTATTCGGAAATTCTTTTGTTTATCAACAAATCCAGCTGCGCTTGTACTTCGGGCGTTTGCTCGGCCGGTTCGATGTAATATTCCCATTGATTTTTTAAATCAGACGCTGGGTTTGCCATTGTCCATAATCGCCCTACGCTATTTTGCACCAGGTATTTTACAATCCAGTTGGGCGTAAATAGCTGGGTCGCAGCGGGAATGTCTTCAGGTTTAACCACCTTACCGATGACCTGATCTTTTTTCTCGCTGATATAAAATTGATACAGCCAGCCGACGATTTCGACTTGGCTCCAATCTTCTTCCGGAATGGCCTCAACCAGCTTGGCAATAACTGAATCGGTCAGCAACAAATTGTCAGGCAGCAGCAGTTCGGTTTCATTGTCGATGCGTTCAAACAAAAAAGGCATGACCTTGGCCAGCGCGTTGCATTGGGCAATCAGCGTTAAGCGGTACAGTTCACCATCCTTGTCGCCCGCCAGCTTAAGATCAATCACCCGTTGGGCATTAAGACCGGGTAACCCGCCGTTTTGCGCCAGTTCCGGTGCAGCGTTAAGTATTTCCGGCAAACCACCTTCCCGACTGGAAAGCGCCCGATAACCGTGGCTCAAGTAATCGTGGATTTCCATGTAGCGTAGGGCTGCAAAGCGGTTAAACCAGGTATAGGCCACCGCTTCCATGGTTTGGGTAAAGCCTTCTTTGTCAATACGGGTAATCAGGTTGGCCCGTTGCTGGCTGATCTTGGCAGGCCAGGATTGCCCGGCAATGATGACGAAATCGCCACTTTTCTCGGCGGGTGCAATCTCCACAGAACCGTTCTTTTCTGCAAGTCCGATGCGATTGGCACGGGCAGTAACAGCGGCAATAAAGTCTTTACGGGCTTGTGGTGCGTAGGCTTTGAGTTTGGCTTTGTTCATATAACGAAATCCTGTAAACGTACAATTTGCCCCATGTTTTGCGCTTTGCGCCAGTAGGCTTCATCGGCAGTGATAAATTTTGAGCCAGGGGTGTGTAAGGCAACGGCGTGGTAAAGTGTATCGAACAAATGATGCTGATAACGAATGGAGAGATCGATTGCTGTTGTGTATATCTCTGGCTCTTGGCTAATGTGGCATTCGATGCACAACAAATCAAATAGATCATCTTGGGCTTCACCAGGCTTTTCGCGGGCAAGTACAGCGGCCACTTCCGCAATAAAATGCGGCGGTTGCAGTAGTTGGGTTTGCCCCGTACCCACACTTTCCAAAATGATCAATGCCAAGTCGCAATCAGTTTCATTGTCTCGATTCTGAAAGAACCATTTAATTGCTACACTGGCATCGACCACCAAAATCATGGACGGCCTTCTTCCCGCGCGGCACGAAATTCTTCTTCGGTGAGTACCGGCGCATGCTTACGCCGTTCCAATATATTTGCAATCGCATCGTGACTGCGTTGTTTACGCTGCGCACGCTCAACGGCTTCACGCATCAATTCGGAAATGACTGCACTTTTGTTTTGGCCTTTATAGGCTTCATTAAACGCATTTTTAACGTCATCGGGTACGCTGAAATTCATGGTAGACATAGTGACCTCCATTATTGTTGAAATCTTCAACAAATTATTGAATATTGTCGAGTAAAGAGCAACTTAATAATGATCTTCATTGAATCCGCGCTTTTTTACCTTCTTGCAAGGCAGTTAGTAATGCCTTCCTTAATTTGGTCAGGTAGGCATCGACTTCATCTTCTGTCTCCAGATAAGTTTTGCTACTTAACTCTTGGGCACGAATCACTTTAACGGGTTTTTGCGGTATCGTAACCGTAACTCCAGCGCCAGGTTCTCTATTGGGTTCAGGCTGTTTTTGAGCGGCCGCAATGCTATCCATTGCCGCATCTAAATGGGTTCCCGCCCGCTCGGCCAGGTAACGAATTTGAGGGATACTACTCAGTGCGGCAATGCTGATTTTAAGTTGTTGCAGGGGGCGCAAGGCTTTATTGCGCAAGTCATCATTCGCATATACCTGATTTAGCGCTGTTTCAATTTCGGCCAGTTTTTGTGCAATGGCGAGTAACGCTATTTCTCTTTCTGTGGCAGCCAGTTGTTGGTTGATGATTTCAACCGTGTTTAATAAGGGCTCGATACTGTTGATTTGACTATAGGGCGCAGGATTTTCGCGAATGACGGTCAATTGCTTGAGCGCATTGGCAGCGTTACTATCCTGTTGCAGGGCCTCTTGGTTATCGTTAAAGGCGGTCATGGCCTCCAACATGCGTTGCCAGAGCGTTATCTGAGTTTTATAAAAACTGATGACATCGTGAATATCATCACTCAGATCCAGCCAATCGTCTTTGTTGGTAAGAAAGGTTTCAATGAACTCATAACTGTCCCGAATAGCCAGTTGCTTGCCGATACGGATAATGGCTTGCTCTATAACCGCTTTGCCGGGGTGATATTTACCGGCGGCCGCATGGCTGATGTTTTTGAGTTCAGTTTGCCAGACAGTAAAGCTGTCACGTGTATCGGTGACCAAGTTGTCTTCTTCTTCCCTGGGTAATTTGGCAAAGAGTTCGCGGTGTAATTCTCGTGCCCGTTTGAGCGAAACACTATCGGCTGATTTGCGTTTGAGGATGGAAATCTGTTTAAAACGGACGGATTTGGTTAACGGGTCTATGGCTGCTTTGGGTTCAATATCAGCTCCCTCGAACATTAATTTAATCTCGCCCGCCATATAAAGCCTGGCAACCAGCAGTACAATTTCCCATTCCGGTTTCCAGCCCCAAGGAATGCCGGTAAAACGATCAATTATATCGGACAGTAACACCCGCTTTTCCGAGGCGGCCAATAACAGATATTGGCGCAGCTCATTGACTGCCAAGGGGTTAAGTTCTTCGTTCTGGGTATTTTGCAAAAGTGGCTTAATATCATCACCGGAAAGAACGGCTTTTATTTCAGCAACGGGGTCTGGTGTCTGATATTTAAGGTAAGGCAGTTTGCTGTAGGTATTGGCAATCAAATAATTGACCAGCTCATCTAACAAGGTAGTCGGATGCAGTCCGGCTTTGATGTCGGGCTTTTGTCCCAACACATAAAAATCACCGGTAGCCATGAGTGTGCCCAACTGTTCGACCAAACGCAGTTTTCGCTCTCGGTTTTCTTCTTTACGGTCGGCCAGAATACGTTTTAATGACGGCGTCGCCTGGTCGGCTTTGGGACTGATGATGTATTTTTCGATTTGCAGGTAAAGTGTCAGCTCTTCATAAAGCCTTGTGCCTTCTGCCATGCGGATGATGGCTCGGCCTGTTGACTCGGTGCTACGCAGGATACAAGTAGCCTCGTGCATTCGGTCATAGTCATCACCCAAGGGACTGATAATTTCCAGGGTTAAGGCATTGTTAGCCGTTTTCCAGGGAGCACCATCAAGTAGGCGGTTAAAGTCATAGTCGCCTTTAGAGACGCGATGCCGGACTTTGTTTTGACCTCTGAGGATGTCTTCAAAAATCAACTCCGACAGCAAGCGAGTTCTTTCCGATGCCGAGATTTCTACATGACCCAGTTCACGGGCAACATCACGCTCTTCATTGGTCAGAAAAAACCACAGGTCACCGTTACGGCTAACTAATTTTTGTTGCTCCAGTCTGGCCAACGATTCCTGGATACGGCGTTTAAGACTGAGTTTATCGGCATCCACCTCATCAATACAGAGTGTTGCAATGTTATCGATGGTGGGCTTGATGGTTTCGCTAATGTAGCGAATCAGGAATAAAGCCTTGAGCAACTGGGTATCGAAAGGCTCCAGGGCTTCATTAAAGGGGGCTTGATCTATGGATCTTTTGGCGACGCTATCAATAAAACTGTCGATGGACGGATAAAAATCATATAGGGGTATTAAGGCATTAATGGGCTTGTTGGCATTTTGCACCGCCGCAGACTGGAAAGCATCCAAAAGGGAACGCTCGCCACGCGACAGATGTTTGCCGGTTGCGCCCACTTTGCGAATCGACTCAAAGATCTTTTGCAGCAATTGGAATTGATAAGGGGTAAACGGATAATAAGCCACAAATTCAGCGGCATCCTTAAATCCACGTAGATTGACGGCATTACCCAGAAAAGACAGCTGGTTGTTAATGACATCGCCTTTTTGGGCATAAATAACCCGCAACTCGACATGGGCTTGTTCGGTTTTGGATAACAAGCGCTCACCAATAACTTCGTCCGTATTGGAGCTCGCCAGGGATAACCGGGTATGAAAACGGGCTTGAATTTTGGAAAAGTCCTGCGTTCTTGCCTTATTAACCTCACCAATGGCCGCGTCAATATCTTCCTGACTGGTGACAATCACCCAGGCACGTCCTTGGCACAGAGTGCCCAACTGCTCAACAATGGTTTGCAGGCTCAGCATCAACTGGGTGTTATCACCGATAAACTGCCCAACCTCATCGGCCAGAAATATGATTCTATGGTCAGCCGATTGGGTAGCCAGATAATCCCGCACCAGTTTTGCCAAGCCTTCAATATTGATACGGTAATCATCACGCGCTTTATCAAACCAACGACCGGCAGAGTCCTCCGTCATGTTCAGTGACTCGGCTAGCGAGGCAATCACTTCATCACGCAAAAAATCGACGGCATCGCGCTCTTGTTCCCAGGTATTGCCGTTTCGAGTCTGGAAGATTGATTTGAACGTATCGTAAGCGCCTTTGGCAATCAGGTATCGCTCCATTTCGGCAATATGAGGCGCATCACCACAAAGCCCCTGTTTTTCATTAAACACGCGCAGAAATACCTGAACAATGGCATCTCGGTCAGACTTTGCATCGGCCTTGGCGTCGATATTAAACAAGATGACATCGGCGGTACCCTTGATGGCCTTGTGGATGTCGGCCAACAACAGCGGGTCTTTGATTTTGTGTTCGTCAAAAAAATCAGCCGCTCTTTTATGGTTGCCGGTTTTAGGGTCAACTGCCTCTCTATTTTCCAGTAGATAAGACAGTATCTTAATGTAATGTGATTTTCCTGATCCGAAAAATCCGGATACCCAGACGCCTACGCGTGCGGTAATGGTCGAATCTTTGGGTTGTTCGGCTGCCGCCAGGTAAGCATCGAAAAACTTCCGAAAGTATTCGGTAAGCTGCTTGGTAACCACATACTCTTCCAGTTCTTGCCAAATACTCTCGGCATCTAATTGATCCGCCTTGATGACGCCGTTGATTGGGCGATCGATAGGCTTGGTAAATAGTTCCCTTATTTGCATTTTATTCTCTTAGGTTATTGCGCTTCAGGAACCAACCTGAAAGCCCGATAGTAATGGTCTTCGGATAGTTTGTTGAACAGGCGTAGTGAATAGCCATCATATCGGCCGGGGTAAAACATCAGCAAAGGCGTGCTACCCATTAAAGGGTGCAGTGCAGACAGCAGGGTGTGGGTTCTGAGCAGAGGATAAGCACTGCCGACACCACTAAGAATACAAATATCAATGTTATCAAGATCAACCATGGCAACCACTTTCTGAGCCAATTTGTCTTCTTTTAGCACCGGGCGCAACGCTGCTATGACTGATTCATTGCCTTTGCTGCGCTGCATTTCAATAGCCTTATCGAGCAATTTACGCTCTTCAAGTAACTGGATAACCAGATCAAATAAATTGATGGCGGCAACTCGTAGAGGGGGCTGCGCTTTATTCAGACTGGGAAGAACTGTTCGGGCCTGAAAGTCCCGCATGTCCATTTCCCGATCGGGTGGGTAATCGAAAATCCAAAAGCCGATTTCGTTGCCCAGACCTTTATTGTTTAGAAAGTCATCGGAAGTTATTTTGGGTAGAATTTGATTGAGCCGTTCTTCAAACGTTAAAGCCATTAAGCCCGCCCCAAGAGTTTTAATATCGAATGGTCGCTCTGTGCTGACAGATAACGCCGGACATCCGGGTGCAAAGACTGCGGTGTGAGTTTCATGCTGCGTGTGTTCTCAAGATATTTGGCTTCTTTAAGGATGCGTAAGATGACTTGGAATAATTTAGCTTGCGTTGATGCAGACCAAAGGGTCACCGATGAATCTCTGTGTGCGCATTCGGTTAAAAAACCTTCCCAATCACGGGGAGAAATGGCCAAATTTAATCGACGTTGGTGATCCCTATAAACATCATTAATAAAATCGGCTAAAAGCTGGCTATGTCTAATTGCGGCGACTAGTAACAACTGAATAGCCACTTCTTGTTCACGATGGGCAATCATGTCCCAAGCGGTTTCATCAAGGGCATTTAGACGATTCCTGATTAAACCGGCTTGGCGTAAAGCCGTGGCAGGTGCCTTTTTTTGCAGCAGATTATCTTCGATTAACGCACGTCTCCAGCCATTATCATCTGGATGGGTTAATAAAAAAGCGGCAATACGGCGACTCTCTAAAGGCATGAGTGAGCCAGCAGAAATTTCTGCGTTGTAAGTGGTCACGGTTTAGGCATCGAGTCAGTGATCCGCCTGTTCGTAATTGTTTTCGAGCATTTGGATTCTATCCGGCATTAATAAAGGTTAAGTTTAAGCGATTTAAGAAGAATCTTATTAGTTTTTATTGTCCTGATTTTTAAATACAGCCGACATTCCGCACCCCATAAGAATTTTTAGTATTTTTTACTTATTGATAATAAAGGCTTTTTTATAATACATTTTTCTGAGTATCCTGCATTGGAACTAACAATCCATGTTTTATCATCTATTCTCAGTCAATATTAAACTGAAATATGAAAACACAGCAGTAAGCATAAAATAGAGAAAAAAATTAACTTGTTGAAAAATATAGCAATAAAAATAATACAATATTGTAAATAGGGGGTGCGGAATGTCGGGCACAG
>CAIQND010000701.1 GCA_903873045.1 uncultured Methylococcaceae bacterium
AAAAACGACGATTGATAAAAACCATCAGCAACAAGAGCAACAGCAAATCCGGCTTGAGCAACTGAAAGGGCAGGGCAGTCAACAGCCGCTGGAGGTTTTGTATCAAGAAAAAGACACGCTTGAAGCCAGTGTAAAAGCAGTCAATGGTGCTTTGAATTTGGCTACTCAGGCGCTGGAATTGCAACAGCTGATAAAACAAGATACGGATAAATTAACCGCTACCGAACAGCTTATTAATAGTGCGACAGAACAATTGCAAACAGCAACGCAGCAACAACTCAATAACGAGCTGGTGCTTGAGGAAGCCAAAAAAGCCCTGGATTTGCTTCAGGCAACTACCCATAAAAATGCCGAACAATTTCGTCAATTATTAAGCAAAGATCAACCGTGTCCGGTTTGTGGTGCGCTTGAACATCCCTTTAAAGGCGATGACAATTCTGGTACCGACCTGCCTGCTTTTTTTAATGAGCAGATAACCGCCCAATCAGGTCGGGTTAAAGAGCTGCAAAGCCTAAAAGAAACACTGATTAAAAACAGTGCGGAATTAAATAAAACGCTTAGCGATGCCTTGGAAACTCAGCGGGATTATGCCGCGTCTTTACCGCAAGCGCAGACAAAACTGGAATCCTTAGACAAGGACTGGCGTACTTTAGCGCTGCCCGAGAAGCCTGATTGTTCACTGACCGATACGTCTCTTTTACCGTTACTCAACACGCGCAATGAAAAATTGCTGGGTACTTTGGCGCTGATCAAAACCCAAGAAAAAGCGGCGCTTGAATTACAAAAACAGCTAAAAAAAGCACAAGCGTTGTTTGATGCAACCCAGTTAAAAACAGAGCAATTAGCTAACGACTATACCGAACTGGATAAGCAACTCGCCAAGCACAAAGCCGATCTGGAGTATAGCAGCACCACTGTTTTGCAACAGGAAAAACAACTGCAAGCCATTGTCGAGGTGTTAGAAAGTCCGTTTGCGCAACTGGAAAACTGGCCGGTTTATTTACACGGTTCGTTTGCCGAACTTAAAGCCAGCGTGCAAAAATTTCAGCAAACCGAACAAGCACTTGCCAGCGCAACAACCGCGTTGGTTGACATCACGCATGAAGAAAAACTGGCGGCGCAGACTTTGGAACAATGCCTGCAACACTATCAAGACAAACAAACTGAAATCCGGCGTAAAACAGAAGAAAAACTAAGCTTGTCAACCGAGCGGGATGGGGTGTTGCCAAGCTTGGCTTCGGGAGCCAAGTGGTCAGCGGATAATTACGAACAACACATCAATCAAGCCGTGCTCACCGCAAAAGCGGCTCATCAACAAGCCGTTAACGCCACCACGCAACTTGAAAAAGAGCTGGCAAGCCTTCAACAACAGCAACAACATTGGCAGCTTGAAACCAGTCGCAGACAAAATAACCGGGAGGCTGCTTTAACCACATTGAATCAGGCACTGGAAAAACACGCGATTACTCTTGAGCAGTTAACCGACTTGCTTAAACACGATGAAACCTGGTTGAACGAACAGAAAACCAATAGGCAGATTTTGGAACGGGCTTTGCAGGAAGCAACCACCTTGTTAAAAGTGAAAACCGAGGACTGTCTCCAGCACCAAAATCATGCCGTTGAGCTAACCGAAGAAGTCGCCCGGCAAACCGCCGAAGAATTACAGTTGCATCAGAAAAATTTGAGTTCACTGAGAGACGAACAAAATTTTCTGCTTCGGGAAGATGATAAAAAAATCACCGCCAGCAGCCATCTAAAAACCGAACTGGAAACGCAACAAAACCGCTGGCAACAATGGGAAAGCCTGAATGAATTGATAGGCTCCAGCAATGGCTCAAAATTTCGGGTCTTTGCCCAAAGCTTAACCTTGGAAGCCTTGCTGGCGCACAGCAACCAGCATCTTGAAGACTTTGCCAAACGCTACCACTTGCAGCGTGTACCCGGCAGTGATCTGGAATTGCAGATTATAGATCGGGATATGGCCGATGATGTGCGCAGCGTACACAGCCTGTCCGGTGGCGAAAGCTTTCTGGTCTCGCTGGCGCTGGCCTTGGGACTGGCCTCGCTCTCTTCAAACAGAACCCAAGTTGAATCCCTGTTTATCGATGAAGGCTTCGGCAGCCTTGACCCTGAAACCCTCGACATCGCCATCGCCAGTCTGGATACCCTGCAAGCCTTGGGCAGAAAAGTCGGTGTAATCTCCCATGTGCCTATTTTGGTAGAACGCATTGGCGCTAAAGTTGTGGTTGAGAAGCAGGGCGGTGGACGAAGTAGTGTTGTGATTGTTGGTGGGTATTAAGTTTAGTATTTGTCATGCAGGTTATGTAGTCAGCTATAGTGCAGACTACATGCTATCCAACTAAGAAAACTAGGCGCAAGGTTTTGTTAGTGTTTGATAGCAAGTATCCTATAAACTATGCGGACTTTCATCATAGTTTATTAAACTTCCCTAACGATTAAAAATATGTGGTTCAACGATTTTCCTGAGCAATGTCCACCAGTTGATGCACGGCAAGATAAATTTGAAGTATTTAGACTCGTATCAAATAGTCCTCCTACTTCAAACGATTTTCTCCCAACAATCAAGGAATCCCCTCACCGCAAATTTTCAGATGATATTTTGTGCAATGCACACGGAGTTTCAGTATTTAAAAAAATCGATGACATACTAAGGAAGCGCGAAGCTTATAAACCCTTACGACAAAAGAAGGTAGCGCGTGGCATCATTATGCGGAATGATGGATTAGTAAAGGAAACTGGTGGAGAATCTCATGTAACTTGGTGGCTTAAAACTAAAGAGCCACATAAAACGTTCAGCGAGGTGAAAAATGACACAAAATAATTACCTCAATAACCTCATAAAAGACTTAACGCCTATAGAGGTTTTCGATTATTACGACGGCCCTAGATTCTACAGTTGCCGCGACAAAGTTGGTCAAGTTTTCTTGGTCTATTGGATCGACGAAACAGATGACTATGACTCATGGCTATATCTGCGCGTCAGCTCAGAACGTTATTCATCTTTAAAAAGCGGAAATATATCTATTGCAAAAACTCTTAGCACCCCAGAGGAAGGCTTTGCATTTGTTGTAAATAATTATGGGGCTCGTTTTTCCATAGAAGAAATATCAACTGTGAACATTGAGCCTGACTGGCTTCCGCCAATCGATCGTTATTTGAGTTTGCATGAATCAGCCTTGCTGACAAAAACATTACCGGAAAAAACTTTGTCCGCCGTCGAGATCGCGAAGCGCTCAAACAGACAAGTTATCGATGTGGCATTTGATAAGCAGAGCAATACATACGAAATGGGCTGTGGAAAGCTTGGTAGGTTACTCGACTCATTTCAAAACGTTATCTATGCATTAGCCTGCGATTCAATGTCTAGTGTCCGTCGTGTCCCAGAAAATATAAAGTTTAACAGTGAAGTACTAGTTACGGGCTTATTTGCAAGCTCATTTGGTGTTCGTCTACAATCAAGATGTGGCGACGTTTTTTCTAATGACGAAACAGCAAGTGAAATAGAAAATCTCGCGAAATTAATTTCCATTCTGGAAAATCCAGAGAAAGTGCCAGAAGTACTTCATAGTTTCAATATTCTTGCGAGAAGCCGATTTAAACACCTTTTGCAAGTACTAGTAAATTCGGAGGTATCGATAAAAGTTGACTGGGGATCTCCTTCCGGAAGAGCTTTGCAATCTAAAGCATCTTTTAACGAAATATTGCGAGCATTACAAAAATTAGAGGAAACGGACGAAGCCACCACAGATACAGTAAAACGGCCAGCAAACTTGGTAGGAGTGGATGTGCAAAGCGACTTCTTTGCATTGATAGTTGAAGGGAATGAAATAATAAAAGGAAAGTTATCAGAGGGCGCCTCAAAACGAAACTTTGATATTCCTAGTCAAATTATTGCCGAACTTAAGGCATCGTGTGTAATAGATCCCCTCACAGATAAGGAAAAGTGGTCATATGTCCTTGTTGATTTTGAAAAGCAAGCCTTGTAGGCAACAGCTTCATCATTGCTCGACATTATGATATTGACTAACGCTATTTAATTGCCAGTCATGTAGGGCAACATCTTTTCGTTGGCCAACATTCAACGGTCAAAATCAGAATATCGAGAGGATTTTTTCAATGCCATTCGTGCGTTCTAACGCGAAAATGTCGGGCACGAAAAGCATGTGTCCGACTTACCTGGCTGATTCCAATCTCCTGATTGGGACCGTGGCAATTATTAATCAAGTTGGCTAGTGGGAAAAATGAAAGATAGAACAGCAATAAGCACAATTAAAGGATATTTTTACCAGTTTGATTACACTATTCTTAAGCTTTTAGAGCTGCCACTAGATACAGACAACATTCTAGTTGAAGGCATTGAAGATGTAGATATTAAAACGGCGACCGAAGAAACAGCTATTCAATGTAAATATTACGAACATACAGAATACAATCATTCAGTAATTGCAAAACCAATTCAGCTTATGCTTGACCATTTTAAAGAAGTAAAAAGTGGTACAAAGCAGAAAGTAAGTTATTGTCTATATGGGTATTTTCAATCGGGACAACATAAACTTTTACCATCAATAGACATTGTTTTTCTCAAGGAAAACTTTCTTACTTACTCAAAAAATAAAGTAACTTATCAACATTACATCACGCATGGACTGAGTGATGCAGATTTAACTGAATTTTTATCAATACTGAAAATTGACATTAATGCCCAAGAATACCATGTGCAATTGGAAAAAATATTTAAGCTTCTAATGACTCAATTTTCTTGCAGCCGATTTCAAGCAGAAGCATTTTTCTACAACAATGCTATTAAATTCATTAAAGATGTTTCTGTTCAAGGTGATATAGCAAACAGAAAAGTAGTACAGAAGGATTTTCTTAGCAAGATCAATACTAAAAAAATTCTTTTTAATGAATGGTATATTCAAATTAAAGGAGAAAAAGCCCATTACAACAACTTACGAAAAGAATATTTTGGGAATATTAATGTACTTTACCGAGAACGCTTCTTTTTATTTGAAATAGATAACGGTAGTTATTCAAGACAAGAGGTTAAAGACCTCTTAATGTTGCTAATCAAAAATTATACAAAAATAAAAAGTCAACCTGATCCATTCTGTCCTTATGTATATTTTCAAAATATGTCGGATGCAGAATTAATTGAACTAAAAAAAGACCTTATAGCAGACGATATTTTGCTAATCGATGGTTTTGATTTTGAAGGAGCAGAATTTAATCATAACTCCTTGCACAAAAAACCAAGTTCGGCGCATCCTATAAAAATTAAATTCCTAAATAAATTGGATTATCTGAAACACTTATTGGTACTTACTGACAGAAAAGCCGAAATTTATCAGTTCTATTTTAAAAATGAAATGCTTATGAACGAGAGTGCTTCTATAAAAGAGGTGAAAATTCAGATCAATAATTTTAATCACATTAAAAAGATAATATAACTCATGGAAAATCATATAGACGAACAAAATGCACTGGTTGTAGCGGTATTTCCTGACAAAGTAAAAATTGTTGTGAAAGATTTGGATATTTTTAAGAACATAGATGAAACGCTAAAAGTGGGGTCATATTTAAAAATTGAAGACAACGAAAACGCAAGCTTAATAGCCATAATAGAAAATTTTCAGATCACATTGAGGGAAACAAAGGATGAACATGGAAAACCTAAATTCGAAAGAGATCATGTGATTGAAGCGTTTCCGCTTGGTGTACTAAAAGATGGGCAATTTGAGCGAGGTGGAGATTCGCTGGCAATTCCCCCAAAAGATGTCGTTCCTGCAACAATTGAAGAAATTAAAAAGATATATGAGGAATCTGTAGTTAAAAATGAAAGATTTTGTTTTTCAACGCTGTCTTCTAATCCGTCAGTAAAAGTTCCAGTTAATGGTAATAAATTCTTTAATAAGCATATTGCAATCGTAGGTTCAACAGGCTCTGGTAAATCGCATACTTTATCAACGATAATTCAAAAAGCTGTAGCTGAACAAAGTGAGGAGCTTACGTTAAAAAATTCTAAAATAGTGGACAAAAAAAATAAATTTACATTAAACAACTCTCATGTGATTATTTTTGACATTCACTCAGAATATAAATCTGCTTTTCCAGATGCTAACTTTATAGACATTAATAACTTGGTTTTACCTTATTGGCTGTTAAATAGTGAAGAACTTGAAGAAATTCTTTTGGATACTGGAGAGCGGGATAACTACAACCAATCTTCAGTCTTTAGAAAATTGGTTACTGAAAACAAAAAGAAACATAATCCGAACCAACTCAAAGTTTTCTATGATACGCCGCTTTTTTTTGATATTAATGAGTTGCAGAATGCTCTCTTTAATTACAAAGAAGAAACAAAAAATTCAAAAGCATCAAATCGTTTTATGATAAACGATAGCACTTATATTTGTAAGGATTCAAGCACAACCCCAGAAAGTGGTGTTTTATTAACCGAAGATGAAAAAATTCAGAAATATTTTGAACAGGAATGGTGTTTTTATCCGACAAAAAGTCAGAATATCACCAAAGGTGATTATGCAGATGGTACATTAGATAAGTTTTTTGTCCGTTTTCAAGAGAAAATAAACCAAGACAGGTTAACTTTTCTTTTTGGCGATAATTCCAAGACAATATCTTTCGAAGATACCCTAGCTAAATTAATGGGTTACTCGATTACTAAAAACTCAAATGTTACTGTAATTGACTTAAGCGGAATCCCCTTTGAGGTTTTAAGTATTACCGTTTCTCTTATTTCTCGGTTGATTTTTGAATATGGTTATTTTTACAAACGAATGAGAAATAAGGCTGATCCAACAGAAAAAATCAATAATGACATACCTATCTTACTGGTTTACGAAGAAGCTCATAAATATGTTCCCAATAGCGATCTCGTAAAATACAGGTCATCAAAAAAATCCATAGAAAGGATTGCCAAAGAAGGAAGAAAATACGGCGTAACACTTTTACTTGCCAGCCAAAGACCATCGGAAATTTCAGAAACAATTTTCTCACAATGCAATAATTTTATTGCCATGCGCTTAACTAATCCTGTTGACCAAGGCTATATAAAAAAACTATTGCCAGATACTTTGGGTTCATTAATTGACAAAATGTCATCCCTAAAACAAGGCGAAGCTATATTGGTTGGAGAAGCTATTATTTTGCCGTCTGTTGTTCAGATTGACCCTTGTGTATCACCGCCGTCATCAAACGATATTCCTTATTGGGAATTATGGAAAGATGAATGGAAGGAGATGGATATAAATGAAATAAAAGATGAGTGGTACAAGTGATAAAAGACTTTAGGGTGCGCTGCCTCTATGTATCTGGCTCAGATGCTTCAACTTCAGGTAATCTATCGTCAACCTAATATTTATGAAAGAGAAAATGGCAATTCAACAAGCAATTCGAGACCTTGCTCTCGATTACTCAAATCGGCTGCTAACGGCAATCGATAATAGAACAGAAGAGATGCTGATCGATGATGTATCGCACTATTTGATATATAGGGTTCTGGGTATTTCTTTTGCTGAAGGGCAAAAAATAGATTTGTATCAAAATAAGGGGCGTTTCCTATACAAATATGCGGGTTCTTTTCTTGAACAAACAACAAAAAAATGTTTTGAGTACGCATTCCCCGAATCAGGAAGTCTTCGGATTCCAAACACAAGAGGTCAAAGACCCAAAACCTTTGAAATTGACTGCTTGGTTGGAAATGATGCGTTGGAAATAAAATGGAGGGATGCGACCACTGATGGTGATCACATCACCAAGGAACATACCAGAATTCAAGTCATAGCAGATGCTGGTTTTATTCCAATTCGTGTCATGTTTTACTATCCAAATCGCCAGCAGGCTATGCGAATACAGCAAACATTAGAAACGCTTTATCAGGGAATTGGTGGGCACTATCACTACGGCGATGGTGCATGGGAATATGTGCGCGAAAGAACGGGCGTAGACTTAAAGGCTATTTTTGAGCAAATTGCAAATGAACGAGTTCCGCAAGAGGTAGTGATTTAAAATGCAAGAGATCTATCATGGCGACTGCCTGGAAATTATGGCAGGGTTAAAAGATAATTCTATTGATATGATTTATCTTGATCCGCCATTTTTTACCAATAAAAAACATGCGTTAAGTCCCAGGGACAGGGCGTCACATTACAGTTTTGATGATATATGGGAAAATTATAAAACCTATGCTGACTATATGCTGGCACGCTTAATAGAAGCGAAGCGAATTCTAAAAGAAACAGGGAGTATATTTATACACTGTGACAAAAGTGCAAATCACATTCTTAGATTTGTTGGTGAAGAAGTTTTTGGCGAAGATAATTTTCTATCTGAAATTATTTGGTTTTATAAGCGGTGGTCAAATTCATCAAGTAATCTTACCCCTAACCATCAGAGTATTTTGTTTTTTTCCAAGACAAAAAAGTATAAATTTAACAAGATTTATACTGACTATTCTGAAACGACCAATATTGATCAGATTTTACAAAAAAGGTCGCGAGATGTTCATGGTAAGGCTGTTTATTCAAGAAATAGTGACGGCAGTATAATTTCATCAGACGAAAAGAAGGGCGTTCCACTGAATGATGTATGGGAAATTCCTTTCTTGAATCCAAAAGCAAAAGAGCGAATTGGATACCCGACACAAAAACCTATTTTGTTACTTGATCGTATCATTGAAATATCGACAAACGAAGGAGACATCGTTCTTGATCCGTTTTGTGGCAGTGGCACTACACTGGTAGCGGCAAAATTAAAAGGCAGAAAGTTTATAGGAATTGATGTTTCCAAAGAGGCTGTTGAGTTAACAAAGTCACGCCTTGAGACATTAGTAAAAACGGAATCTGCCTTATTAAATAAGGGGCGATTGTCGTATTTAAACGCAGATGAAAAGTCACAGGCTATTCTATCGGGTCTTGATATTTTGCCGGTTCACCGTAATGCCGGTATCGATGCGATTTTGAAGAGAAATTATTTGTCAAAGCCTGTTCCCATAAGGGTGCAGCGCGAGCATGAAACGCTTTCAGAAGCCGTTGGGAAATTATCAAACGCTGCAAAAAAAAGAGGTGCCGAGATTGCTTTTCTCATTGCAACCAATACAACGCAGGATTTATTTGATTGCAATGTTGAAAATTGCATTGTAAAAATAATCAATTCACCAGCACTTGAAATTAATGCCATTATTGATCAGGGTCAGGTTAACAAGTCACTTAAAACGGATGCGATAATAAGCACGGGTTAGTTTCGGAAAGCTTTTACGCGGGACGCGGTTTGTAGCCTCGATCCAAACCCCGTCACGTAGCTTCGCAGTTATTCGTGCAATAAATAAATCATTTGTAAAGCGTAAAGCATAGAGATACACTTAGGCATGATTAAAAGCTTTCGCCATAAAGGTCTTCAACAATTTTTTGAAACCGGTTCCAAAGCCGGTATAGCAGCAGAACATGAGGCGAAACTGGGCCGGCAATTGCAATTACTGAATGCCGCTAAAACCCCGCAAGAAATGAATATTACCGGCTGGAAACTGCACCCGCTAAAAGGTGATCTCACCGCGCATTGGGCAGTAAAAGTAAACGGAAACTGGCATCTTACCTTCACCTTTGAAGGCGAAGATGCCATCTTGGTTGATTATCAAGAC
>CAIQND010000702.1 GCA_903873045.1 uncultured Methylococcaceae bacterium
AGCACTTGTCCACGTTCTCTCAGTGTACCACAGGCTATCTCTCCTATTACCCAAGGATGAATTAATACGTGTCCGGCCAACAGGGTAGCCATTAGATGAGCATCACCTCGACGCAGATGATCTATCCAAACCGAGGTATCCACCAATATCATGGTGCAACGTCTTGACATCGAGGGATAGCTTGCAATTCTAATTGACTACCTCCCAACTGTGCTAATCGCTTTGCACTTTCGCGCTGTATTAATGCCAGCAATGCCTCACGTACTAACTGGGTGCGCTCGGTTAATCCGCTCAATCGTTGTGCTTGCGCCAGTAGTTCATCATCAAGATTAAGTGTAGTACGCATAAAGCCTCCATAAAAACATCAAATACAGCATCATTTGATGTACATTCTACGCAAATTAAACATTAAATACTATGGAACGAAAAGCGTCAGGCACGATTATGTTATTCGCACTGCTATAAATCTTTTATCTGTTGCAAAAAAAGCTACCAAGACGGGACAGTTTGAGGTTAAGTCGTTCGTGGTGTGCTTGTCGAACCATGATCGACTTAACCGCTCACCCTTCGACAGGCTCAGGACGAACGGTTAAGTCTCGACTATGTCCCGCCTTAGTTGGTAGCCCAAAAAAAGGTCAGGCTCTAATACTTTTTAATTGAGGTTTTGGATAGCCGGGTAGTTCTTTACCCAACTCAAGCATGGGATACGAATCTTTTAATCGCTTATTAATCGTGTTTAAGATGTCATATAAAACGCTCACGGACTCCAAAGCGACATTCAAATGAGCTACATTTTTATCAGGGTCGTCTGGATAATCATGCGCAAATTTGTTTCGAATATTTCTAACTGTCTGCCAATTTTCAACATTATCAATATAACCCAGCTTTTCTAGCCTGTTAAGCTTATCCAGCATTGGACGATCTTCAAATTGCTCAGTCAAATAACTCAATATCGCCGGAAATAAGCGACCGCCCATCGAATCCTGCAGTTTTGTATATCGTAGAATAAACTGATCCATATCCTGTACTTGCTCATCAGTAAGGTTTATATAAGTTTTATCAGTTAATGGCATGAATGTGTGGATAGACAACATGGCATGGAAAAGATGATAAATATGCCGTTCACATTCGCGCCAAGCGTCCTGTAGTCGCAACAACGGTATATCGTTACTCATAATTGGATGCCTGTTTGCTTGGCAATGGTAAAAATGAGAGGCGTAGAGTGACGGGTAGGATAATCAACCAACACATCTATTTTTTGCTCTCCCAACTTCATTTGTAATTTCGTCAAAAAAGCCAGTTCTGCGCGGACAATTGCGGCAATATCTGATTGGTTTGTTTCAATCAGCAAATCAATATCTCCACCTCGTTTGTTATCATCTACCCGCGACCCAAAAAGCCAAATATTAGCTTCTTCACCAAAGGTTTCGGTCGCTGTGGTACGTATGGCGGATAGTTGTTGTGGGGTTAGGCGCATTTATTGTGACTGTAATAATTTAAACTGGTTAAAATAATGCGCTATCTTGTATCGCAAGATAACGCGTTTTTATAGCCTGA
>CAIQND010000703.1 GCA_903873045.1 uncultured Methylococcaceae bacterium
ATTTTCCCGATCAAGCAAGCGATTGGATTCGTCTAATGGGTAAGTTATTTCGCAGAAATCACCTTATTCAGTCCCCCCTCTTTAACAAAAAGGGGTTAGGGGAGATTTTATTAGATAAATCCCCCTCGACCCACCTTTTTCAAAGGGGGATCGAGCGGGATTGAATACTTAGGAACGCGCATGAAATAACTTGACCATTTAACCCCAACCCTCTCCCGAAGGGAGAGGGAGCAAGATGTCTAAGTTATTTCGTGCGTATTGCTTACCAATCTATTATTTTTTCTATTGGGTTTCTACTCTGACATGGCTGTGGGGCGAGATGCGCACCCTAGTCGACGGATATAAACAACAGTGCCTTAAAGTTTTACCTAAAACTTTAACCTTTGGTTAATTTAATCTATAGTTAAAACTTAAAGTATGGACGGTATAAATAGACTGTTTTATGCAGCACTTAGCGCTGCTTGTAAACAGACAAAACCTATAATACTGCGCCTCCCTACTTAAATTAGTCGCTATTAATTCCTTATTCTCCACTCTGGAGAGCACAAATATGAACAAGTAACTATCCGTCGCTTGATGAATTTATAAAACCAATTGAGTTTGCAATCTATTTTTTTAAAAAACTTTTTAATTACAGGAAATATAATCATGAAAAATTTTCAGAAAAAGACCTTAGTCGTTATTAGTGGCTTAACAATGCTAATGAATGCCGGAACTGCATTAAGTTCTACAACGAGCGCAGCTGCAACAATTAACTGGAGCACCTTTGCTATTACTGGTTACGGGCTGGGATTAAATGCAGCGCCAAGCTTTACCTTAATCGGCCAGAACTCACACACCCAATCAAATACGAGCGATTGGATTAACTGGAATAGTAACACCTCTAACAACTCTTCTTCATTTAGTGCCAGCACAGACGGAACAGGCGCAGGCAGCGGTTTTGCAAACACTACGCGTAGTGCCATTATAAATGTCGCGGGCACTGGCACTCTGGTACTATCCGCAAACTACTCTATTAACGCGGCGATTAGCGATCCATATAACAATTTAGCAAATGCTTCAGTGAATTTTTTTTTAAGTAACTCAATCAACAGCTTCACCTTATCTTCTCAAGATAGCATTAATCTGGGATTTACAGGGTTACCCGGAAATCCAACCTTGACATCTGATAAATCAGGAATTTTAAGTCTTGCTTTTATGGTTTACAGTGGCGAAGTGTTAAATTTTTCAAGCACTGTTTCTGCTAATGCCAATGATTATTCAATATCAACTCCTATCCTCAGCATCCTTAAAGCGGTACCCGTACCTGCTGCACTGTGGCTGTTCAGCTCTGCGTTAGTTGGACTCGTTGGCTTGGGTCGCCTTAGAAAATCGGTTATGTGATAGTGCGGTAGGAGGTAGATTAGTGACAAAAGATGCGCCTTCAATGTCGTTAAGGTGATTTCTGCGAAATAACTTACCCATTAAACGAATCCAATCGCTTGCTTGATTGGGAAAATCCTACTTTTAATGGGTAAAATATTCTCCGGAAATCACCTTAAACTATGAATCACACATGGGCGGCAATATACAGG
>CAIQND010000704.1 GCA_903873045.1 uncultured Methylococcaceae bacterium
AAATTGCAGCATATAAGCGTGGCTCAGGGTTATAATAATTGACCATTTTACTTTGTTTGGTGATCTGGCGTTAAAATACCATAACATGAATCCGTACCTAACTTCGAGGTTATCTTTAATGAAGAAACTACCTGTACTGCTACTTATACTCTCCTGCACCACTTTACTGGCTTGCAGTAAAGGGCAAGAAATAAATGGTCACAACACCTCTACTGCTTATCGATCAGTAAAGGCACTTAAAAACCGCTTGTCTCCGGATAATCGTATTGAATTTGAAGTCTCTTTCTGGACGATTAGGGATGCAAAAAAAGATGATAAGGAATTCTTGAATGTCGTTGATGGTAAAACGCCAGCGGAAATTATTGCAACAGGCAAGGAAATCTATCAAGAACGAAAAGCAGCCGGTTTTAAAGGCTATGAAGAGTATTCTAGCTGGGAAGAAATGATTGCCAAATTTGGCAAAGAGAGAATGGATCAGGATAACCGAAAAAGCAGATCCAAAGAAGATCAAGAAAAAGATAAAGCCAATGACGTGACATACAAGCTCTAAAATAAAATCCTATTTAAATAAAACTTATCAGACCTCAAAAAATAAAATACTAAGAAAACCAGGTTTGTGTGGGTTCGTCATACTAAAAAACCCCTTGTCATTTAATAATGGCCAAGGGGTTTTTTATTTTCAACGACCCGGCAGAGTCTTCTGATTGATAATTTTTTGATCGACCAAAGCAGAAACAAACTGACTGGCTTCGGCGATGGTTTGTTCCATTGCCTGAATGAGTTGTGAAATATCAATACTGATTTCAATAAACTCATGCTGCAAAGCCGCAATAGCACGCGCATTGAGATTATGTTTGAGATACAAGACCTGATCTTTAAAAGCGGCCAGCACCGGCTGAATTTTACTTTCAGCACGTTGCATCGCTTTAATCAGTCGGGCATAATTTTTTCTGGCTAACTTGAGTTGTTGCTTACTATTGTTACGTAAAGCACGATTAGTGTATTCATTTAATTCACTTTCCCATTCTACAAATAACGCCTCACTGACTTCTTGTATTGCCCTTATTTTAGTGCTGACCGCATCCGATTTTGAGCGGCAAAACTGATATTGTCTATTAAGCCGGTTATATTTATGCTCCAAGCCGACTTCATTAACATGCACCAGATTTTTAAAACGCTCCAGCGCATCTTCAAACTCATCCCGTGTTTCTTTAAGGCTGGCGCAAGCTTGCTCAACCTGATAAACAACAATGTCCCGTTTATGCTCACCAATCGATTCTCTGGCACTGTAATAAACGGTTCTTATTTTTTTTGAAAAAAAACGGCTGATTAAATTTAACGAGGTTAATGATTTGTCAGCTTCAGCCATTGAATATTTCTGCTTTAAAGGTATCGCGTTGCGGTTTATTTTTTATTATAAACGTTTACCGGATTGTGACCAATGATAAGCTTGCTTCCAGCCAACAGGCAAATAACAGGCGTAGGCCGGAATAAGGCTTTTCGAGCGCAAGCGAGAATAAGCGTTTCCGGCACTCTGTACTTATTCCGGCCTACGCCTATTGCTTGTTATAGCTGTCTTGCCAGAATCAAGCATTAAAAATTCGTTGTTTTTAATGCGATCGCCCTGTTTGGCAAAGGCTTGTCGGCATCGATGAAGTCTAATTGCGGTATAATAATCAG
>CAIQND010000705.1 GCA_903873045.1 uncultured Methylococcaceae bacterium
CGAGTCCATTAAGAGCTTATCAAATTGGGAGCTACATGGCATAAAAACAGCATTAAAAGAATCTGACGGTAATATTACTTTGGCGGCAAAAAGATTAGGTATAACCCGGTCGACGCTGTATAAAAAACTGGATTATTTCAGGTTGGACAAAATGGGTGTAGGACTATTGGCATAGATAAATTACGGCTGCCGTATTTTATTTTTGTGGAGTGAGTTAGGGCTCTTTCAATGTGGCTACCCGCTTAAAGACGGGACAGACCTGGCAGGTTTTATAAACCTGCCAGGTCTGCTTCGGTATTTTTGTCCTGACTAACGCGGGTTGCCTGAATAGCGAATAGCAGGGCTTATACTCATTTATGATGAATGGAGTTTTTGAAAAATCGGGTCATTTGATTGATAACAATTTGCCGCAATAAATGGTAAAGTAATGTCCCAATATATTTCTTTATGTGAAGAGCACAGATCATTAGACCAATAACTGAGCCTTATCACTCAAAAAATAGTAGCTATGGTTCATACGTCAGTTTTGATTGAATTAAAAAATAGTCAATAATCACAGGATATTTCAACATGGTCAAGTCGGAACTTATTGATGCTTTAGCTAAAAAACAACCCCATTTAACACTAAAAGATGTTGATCAGTCGGTTGACTGTATTATCGAACATTTATGTCAGACTTTAATCGCTAAAGATAGAATTGAAGTCAGAGGTTTTGGGTCTTTCTCATTGCATTTTCATCCCGCCCATTTAGGACGAAACCCAAAAACCGGAGAGCCATTAAATTTATCAGCTAAATATGTACTCCATTTCAAACCGGGTAAGCAACTACGAGACCGTGTTCATGAATCAAGGCTTACCTGCCCTATAAGCAATGGGGGCTAGGAATACGCATGAAATAACTTAGGCATCTTGCTCCCTCTCCTTCCGGGAGAGGGCTGGGGTGAGGGGATATGAATAGTCAAGTTATTTCATGCACGCTCCTTAGCAAGCCGCTTTTTCGCAGAGTCCCGTTGCCCAAGCCGGGTTTATTTTGAAGCGTCTTGATTGCCTGCATCGTCTTGAGATTCTGCAAGCAGCTCTTTAAGATTTTCTTTTTGACGCAACACAAAATCCCTGCTTTGTTCGGTGGTTTTGCTGGTGATTGAAATAATTTCTTTACGGTATTTATGGGTAAAATAACCCGCAGTAATACCCAGACCGAACATAACAAAAGGGTGCCTGGCCAGCGTCGATATAATGCCTTTCCCGGATTGTATAATGGCTGAAGCCGCCACCGCTGTAGCAACGCCCTTAACGACCAACTCACCTTTAGACGTGTGGTTGACGTTTAGGGATTTATGTTCAGTACCCTGACTTACCTTGTTAGAATCGGATTCTGTCGCGTTATTATTCATTGAATGCTCCCGTGTTAAGTGAAATTTATTGGTAACTAATCAGCTGTTAAAAAATAGAACACAGATAACACGGATTTGACTGATAGACACGGATAAGTGCGGTTTCTTAATGTTATCAAAAGATTACCTATAAAAATACTATACTTAACCTTAAGGTCTTTTTCCGACTAAAATTAAATCCGTATAATCTGCGTTCTATGATCGAAGTCAACCTCTACTGAATAGTTACCTGTTTATTTAAGATCATTTTTATTGAATGTTATACAGATTTCATCAATATTTTTCCACTGCAATATAAAAGGAACACACCAGGAGCGTATTCATTGAAAATGATAGTCAG
>CAIQND010000706.1 GCA_903873045.1 uncultured Methylococcaceae bacterium
ACAATTTCTTGTGCAATCCGAATTAATTCATCCATCACTTCGGCGGCGGTCAGGATTTTATTCTGATATTTCTTAATGGCATTTTCCAGCATTTCCATCAAGGACTTGCTTTGCACAAAATTCTTTTTGGCACGGACTTTCAGTTCATCACCCAATAATTTTTTAAGCACTTCCAGAGCGATATTTTTATGCTCCATGCCTTTTAATTCCAGCAAAAACTCTTCTGAAAGAATGGAAATATCCGGTTTTTTAATACCCGCTGCATCAAATATATCCACCACTTGTTCTGACACTAAGGCTTTATCAATGACCTGCCGAATAGTGGTTTCTATTTCTTCATTGGTGTTGCCGGAACCCGTGCCATCAAATTTAGCCAACCGCGCTTTAACCGCCTGAAAAAAAGCCACTTCATCTTTGGCATCCAGGGCTTGCTCGTGGGGTATGGCTATCGCAAAAACCTGGGATAGCGCGGTAACTTGGTTAATATAGCGTTTTTTACCTTCATCCAGACCTAAAATATGCTCTTCGGCGGCCAATATGAGTGATAATTTTTGCGCCGTATCGGCAGCAAAATAATTCTCGTAAGGGAACCCGTGGTACATATTGGATACCACTTCGATTTTTTCCAACATTAATTGGACGGCTTGCTCCTGTAACAAGGTGGGATCGCCTTTACCACCGGCATCGGAATAAAACGATAACGCCTCTTTAAGATCAGAAGCAATACCCAGATAATCCACGACTAAACCACCCGGTTTGTCTAAATAGATACGATTTACCCTGGCAATGGCCTGCATCAGGTTATGGCCTTTCATAGGTTTGTCGATATAGAGCGTGTGCATACTGGGTGCATCAAAGCCGGTCAACCACATATCGCGAACAATCACCAACTTAAGCTCATCGTCGTTATTTTTCATACGCTCCGCCAACGCTTTGCGTTGTTTTTTGCTGGTGTGGTGTTTGGCAAGTTTAGAGCCATCTGCTGAAGAAGCCGTCATCACCACTTTAATAACACCCTTATTCAGATCATCCGAATGCCACTCCGGTTTTAACTTAATGATTTCGTCATACAGATCAACGGCAATCCGGCGGGACATGCTGACGATCATACCTTTACCGGCAAACACTTCTTGTCTTGCTTCAAAGTGGCTCACAATATCTTTTGCAATATTCTTGGTGCGCTGCGCACTACCGACCAAGGCTTCCAGTTGTGTCCGTTTAGATTTTATTTTTTGAGTGTCGGTTAGCTCGTCTTGATCAAGCTCTTCATCCAACTCGGCAATGAGTTTTTTACCTTCGTCACTTAATCCCACTTTGGCTAAACGGCTTTCATAAAAAATACGCACGGTTGCACCATCTTCTACCGCTTGAGCAATGTCATAAATATCGACATAATTTCCAAAGACCGCCGGTGTATTAACATCCGTTTTTTCAATCGGTGTGCCGGTAAAACCTAAATAAGTGGCATTAGGCAAGGCATCGCGTAGATATTTGGCAAATCCGTAAACCACTTTTTTACCAATGACCTCGCCACTGGCAGATTTTTCATCAATCGTTTTTGCGCTAAAGCCGTACTGGCTACGGTGTGCTTCATCGACAATGACGACAATATTAGGGCGGTTAGATAATTCATCAAAAACATTACCCGCTTCCGGCTGAAATTTTTGTATGGTAGAAAAAATCACCCCGCCTGATGCCACTTTTAGTAAGTCTTTGAGGTTTTCGCGATTTTCAACTTGTTTGGGTTCTTGCCGCAGCAATTGAGCAGAAGACGCAAAGGTATCAAACAATTGATCGTCCAGATCATTGCGGTCGGTAATCACCAATACGGTTGGATTATCCAGAGCCAAGACAATTTTGCCGGTATAAAAAACCATCGACAACGATTTACCACTGCCTTGGGTATGCCAAACGACACCGGCTTTTTTATCCCCGCTCGGTTGCGTTTTAACCGTCGGCAAGCCATAACTTTCAGGTGATTCGTTAATACCAAGAGAGGTAAATTGTTGCTGGCCCACTGCGCGTAAAGTAGAAATAACCGCTGCATTAACGGCATAATACTGGTGATAAGCGGCTATTTTTTTAACCGTACTGATACTAATAACGCCGGTTTGCGGATCTTCTTTTTTCGACTTTTCAAATACCACAAAATGCCGGATCATATCAAGCAAGGTGGCCTTGTTTAACAAGCCGTTAATCAAGGTTTCAAGTTGACTGACCAAAGGCGACGCTTCCGCTTTACCATCGGCTGATTTCCACGCCATAAAACGGCTTAAATCCGCTGATAATGAACCGGCTTTTGCTTCCAGGCCATCAGAAATCACCAAAATGGCGTTATAGGTAAACAGACTTGGAATGGTGTGTTTATAGGTATCTAATTGCTGATAAGCAGATTTGATGGTGGCGTTTTCATCAACTGCATTTTTTAGCTCGATGACGACCAAAGGCAGGCCATTAACAAACAGAATAATGTCCGGGCGTTTATTTTTATTATTTTCAATGACCGTAAATTGATTAGTGACAACAAACTCATTATTTTCCGGGTGATCAAAGTCAATCAGCCAGACCGAATCCCCCCTGTCCTGGTTGTCTTTTTGATAATTGACTTTCACGCCTTCGGTCAACATCCGCTGAAAAGCTTCATTATTAACCAACAATTCAGGCGAATGAAGACGTTCGACCTCTTTCACTGCTTCCTGCAAAGCCGAGTGCGGCATGGTTGGATTGATACGTCGTACTGCGGCGCTTAAGCGTTCACTTAAGATAACTTCATCATAACGTGATCGTTCCGGATGCTCGCCATCAGGAGCAATATCGGGCCCGTAAATGTAATGATACCCCAAGCGTTCAAACAACTGGATGGCGAAGGTTTCAATGGCAGATTCAGTTAGGCGTGACATTCAATTTTTACCATTAATTAAGTTAATAATGACTTTAACGATCGTTTCCTTTTCATCAGGTTTGCTTTCGGCAATCAGCAAGGTAAACGCAACCAGCGCATTATCAGCAATGCGCTTTTCACCACTGGCGCTATACAAATACTGGTGGCGTTCTAAAAACCAGGCAAAAATAGCAGCGGCGATACGTTTGTTACCGTCAGTGAACGAGTGGTTTTTAACAATAAAATACAGTAGATTGGCGGCTTTTTCTTCGATACTGGGATAAAGTTCGGCTTCGCCAAAAGTTTGGTAAATCGTCGCTAATGAGCCTTTAAAAGAATCGTCTTTTTCATTACCAAACAGACTGCCCAGATTTTCTTTATCACGCCAAAGTCGTATTTGTCCGATGGCTTCTTCGTAATTGATTTTAGGATGCGCTAAAACCTGCGTGCCTTCAATTTGCAAACGTTGGTGGTCGTAATCATCCAACACCGTTAAGGCATGGCTGTATTTTTCCAGTATCGACAAGATGCCTTGCGCTTCGCTGCCTGATAGCTCTTTGTTGTGAAGCAAGCGGGAAGACAAAGCAATTGCCTGCCTTAAATTGGCCAGTTTGTCTTTTTCTGCCTGGAGCTTCTGTTCATTAAGCGCATAGCCTTGGATCAGGTATTGTTTAAGAATGTTGCTTGCCCAGATACGAAATTGGGTGCCTTTTTTGGAGTTAACACGATAGCCGATGGAGATAATCACATCTAAATTGTAGTGTTCAATCTCGCGCTTAACTTGCCGCTGACCTTCTTGGCGAACTATCCGGAAATTCCGGACAGTTGTTTCTCTGATCAGTTCACCCGCTTCAAAGACATTGAGAATGTGTTCATTAACTGTACGAACATCTTTATCAAACAATTCCGCCATCTGTTTTTGCGATAACCAAACTGTTTCGCCTTCCAGTCTAACTTCTGTCGTTATCGAACCATCCGTAGATTGATAAATAGTAATTTGTCCATTTGATGGTGTCACTGTGTTTTCCTTATCAATTTGGTAAGCTTAACTACCTGGTTATTTTTCAGTAATTGCAACATGTTTCAACCATTGAATTTCGTTGTTTAACGCGTACTTCGCTATTCATTAATTTAATGTTAAATTGACGCATAATATTTATCTTCTTGCCATCGTAATGGGTTATTTTGAATATATTCAGCGATTTTTAAATAGGCTTCTTCGTTACGAATAACATGTTCATGAAAACGTGGTTGCCAGGAAAATTTTGTATTAATTTTTCTCATTTCAAAAGTGCACCTGCCCTTATACCAGTTCATAAAACGAGACAAATTTTCATGTAACATTGGGTTGCTATTTCCCGTAACGCCTCCAATTTTTCTGACCGTAGAGACGCGATTTATCGCGTCTGGATTTATCGCGTCTGGATTTATTGCGTCTGGATTGTCAGCAGTATTTGAGACGCGATAAATCGCGTCTCTACCAGTAAAAAGGGGTTTATCAATATTTATTATTCCATGCACATGATTAGGCATGACAACAAAATGGTCTAAAACGACAAATGGAAATTTATTTTCTATTTCCAACCAATATTTATTTGCCAACTGCCCCAAATCCGACAAGTACATTTTTTCTTCTTTAACATTGCCGAAAAAACAAATTTTATTATCCGTACAAATGGTTACAAAATAAGGGGCATTCGAGCCATAGTCCCAGTTTTTTAATCGGGCAGAAGGAATTCTATATTTGCATTTATACCTATCAACCATAAATCACCCCGTGCATTTTTCAGATGTAGAGACGCGATTTATCGCGTCTAATAATACCCCGTGCATTTTACAGATGTAGAGACGCGATTTATCGCGTCTAATAATACCCCATGCATTTTCGGATGTAGAGGCGCGATTTATCGCGTCTAAATAATACCCCATGCATTTTTCAGATGTAGAGACGCGATTTATCGCGTATAATAATACCCCATGCATTTTTCTGATGTAGAGGCGCGATTTATCGCGTCTAATAATACCCCCTGCATTTTTCAGATGTAGAGGCGCGATTTATCGCGTCTAATAATACCCCATGCATTTTTCAGATGTAGAGACGCGATTTATCGCGTCTAATAATACCCCATGCATTTTTCA
>CAIQND010000707.1 GCA_903873045.1 uncultured Methylococcaceae bacterium
CCTGCATTATTGCTGCAATTAGCGGATTTTAAAATCATGCTGTTTTTCGATTTAAAATGTGTTTATTTTTTATCGACGATTTTAGCGGCAAAGTTTGCTTTTTTCTCGTAATTTAAAAGAAGTCGACCCGCTCAATGTCAGAATAGATACGTATTTTACACAATTACCGCACTTTTAATCACACCCATCACTAGCTGTAAAAGTCCATAGACTGATTGCACTTTTCGAGATTGGCAAAAGGCTTTGAATTCATATCCTGAAAATTATCTTGTTTTCAAAACCATATTTTACTGATCCAAATGTGTCAAATTCAGTCATTCAATGCCATATTCAGTCGAGACTCATTTTTGAAGCCGTTCAGGGTCAAATCCATAGTTTTTCAAGCAACCCGGCACAAGTAGCAGAGTTTACCGGGTTAGTCTGTGCTAACCCGATCACATAAATTACTCAGCTTTTGGTTTTGCACGTCTTGAGGTAGAACCCATTCTTTTTTTGCTCTTGTCGGCTTTTTTAGCGGCATCATCAGGTAGCGCTCTTTTCGCACTTTCATCCATTTTTGTAATACTCAGTAATTGACCTGCGACCCTGATTCTTTTCAGTTCTTCAATCAACTCTTTAGGCATACCGGCGGGTAACTCAACCGTACTGTAATCGTCTTCAATTCTGATGCGAGCAATATGATCACCATCAATACCTGTTTCGTTGGCAATGGCACCCACGATATTACCGGGTTTTACACCATGATTGTGACCGACTTCAATACGAAATGTTTCCATTTCTATATTGGCACCACTACCAAATGCACGCTTTGGTTTACGATCCCTTTCCGGACGATCTTCTCTGCCTTCTCTGCGTGGACGATCTTCTCTATGCGAACGATCATCTCTGTCTCTTTGCGGTCTGTCTTCTCTACTGTCGAAAGTTTTTTTAGGCAAGTTTTGCATTAACAGCGGTGTATCACCTTGCACCAACTTTGCCAGAGCCGACGCTATTTCCAAGGCAGTTACATTATGTTCCTGCTGGAATTGCTCTATCAGTTGACTAAAAAAGCTCAACTCTTCCGAAGCCAAGGTGTCGGTAATATTCTGTTTGAAGCGAGAAATACGTTTATTATTAATAACTTCAGTTGAAGGCAAACCCATTTCTTCAATTTTTTGTTTGGTTGCTTTTTCAATATTACCCAACAATTTTCTTTCTCTGGGTGCAATAAACAAAATCGCGTCACCGGTACGTCCGGCACGTCCGGTTCTACCAATACGGTGAACATAAGACTCGGTATCATAAGGGATATCGTAGTTGACGACATGCGTAATACGATCTACATCCAAACCACGCGCAGCAACATCAGTGGCAATTAAAATATCCAGTTTGCCATTTTTCAGATGAGCAATAGTCCGCTCTCTAAGTGTTTGTGACATATCACCGTTAATGGCTGCGGCTGAGTAGCCTCGCGCTTCCAGTTTTTCTGCCAGTTCAATAGTTGCCGTTTTGGTTCTGACAAAAATAATCATACCGTCAAACGTTTCAGCTTCAAGAATACGGGTAAGCGCATCAAGCTTGTGTACACCGCTGACCATCCAAAAACGTTGACGGATATTTTCAGCAGAGGCTGTAGTTACCTTTATAGTAACTTGCTCGGGTTCATTTAAATATTCTTGAGCAATTTTGCGAATAACCGCAGGCATGGTTGCAGAAAACAGAGCAATTTGTATGTCGTCAGGCGTTTTTTCAAGCACCCATTCCACATCATCAATAAAACCCATGCGCAGCATTTCATCGGCTTCATCAAGAACAAGAACCTTAAGTGTGTCAAGATTCAACGTGCCTTTGCGCATGTGATCCATAACTCGGCCTGGTGTGCCGACAACCACATGGGCACCACGCTTTAACTGGCGTAATTGCGTGCTATAGTCTTGTCCACCGTAGATAGGTAGAACATGAAAACCTTTTAAATGAGCGGCATAACGTTGAAACGCTTCGGCTACTTGTATCGCAAGTTCACGGGTTGGTGCCAACACCAGAACTTGTGGGTCTTTTTGACGAAGATCAATTCGCGACAATATGGGCAGTGCAAACGCAGCTGTTTTACCAGTGCCTGTTTGTGCTTGTCCCAGAACATCTTTGCCTTGCAGCATGTGAGGGATAACTTGTGCCTGAATGGGCGAAGGTGTTTCATAACCGACATCGTCCAGTGCTTTTAGCAAAGGTTCAATCAGTGCTAAATCACGGAAAGTGGGTAATGTTGAAACATCATTGGACATGGATTTACCTGTTTTGAGTATTTGGAATACGCTTGTAAAGCGCGGGGAACTTATTGTTTATAATGCCATTATATCGCATTACATTGCATTTTGCAGCAAATAGATGTGATAACAAATATTTGCTGCACATTTAGATGGATACGAGCGCTTATTCCAAAAGACTTTTCTCAACAGGATTATCGTTATTTTTTTCGCGTAACTTAGCTAAAACAGCTACTTTTTTACGAGGAAAACGCAAGGACACTCCGCATTTTTTCTTCCTGTTCATCGTAATAGTTTTTGCGTTAAAAATACTACACTGTAATTAATCGAAAAACTTATGATACTTTTATGTGCCTGAAAAAGACTGCCAAGGCTTATGTACCGGTTAAATGTAAAGCGTCTAATCGTACTGTAATCCCTACCGCTTTTTGTCTGTGCTGTTTTCTCAAGCAAGCCCATCGTGTATCATGTAAGAAACAATAAATGTTCAGCCAAGACGATTGCTAATGGGCGATGTCTTGCTGAGTATAAAAACAATCGCTATAGCGATCATTCAATGTTCCCGTTTGGGATGTATTATTTATAAAGGTAAAATGCCGTCATGTTAGACCCCCGTTTATTTAGAACTGACCTTGATTTTGTTAAGCAACAATTAAACAGACGTTCATTTATTTTTAATCCCGAGTCTTATGTTGAGCTGGAAGCAAGACGCAAAGACGTGCAGATTAAAACCCAGGAATTACAAAATGAGCGTAATAGCCGTTCAAAAGCGATAGGCAACGCAAAAGCCAAAGGCGAAGATGTACAACCGTTATTGAATCAGGTTCAGCATTTGGGCGACGAGCTTAAAGCTGCGGAAACGGTATTGGCTGACATTCAGCTTGAAATGGAAACGCTGATGGAGGGTATTCCCAATATTCTTGACGAAGCCGTGCCTGAGGGTAAATCCGAAGAGTTTAACCTTGAACTTTGCCGCTGGGGCGATGTGCCTGAATTTGATTTTGAGCCTAAAGATCACGTTGATTTAGGCACAAAACTGAAAGGCATTGATTTTGAGTTGGGTGTAAAAATTGCGAGTAGCCGGTTTGTCGTGTTAACCGGCCCGTTGGCACGGTTACAACGCGCCATTATTCAGTTAATGCTGGATATGCATACCGCCGAACATGGTTATACTGAAACTTATGTGCCTTTTTTGGCCAATGCCGATAGCTTGCGCGGTACCGGGCAATTGCCAAAATTTGAAGCTGATCTATTTAAAGCCAGTGATGATCCTCTTTTGTATTTAATTCCGACAGCGGAAGTGCCTGTTACCAATCGGGTTAGGGATGTGATTGTTGATTCCAAGGAGTTGCCGTTAAAATTTGTCTGTCATAGTCCGTGTTTCCGTAGTGAGGCGGGTGCTTATGGGCGTGATGTACGCGGTATGATTCGTCAACATCAATTTGAGAAAGTGGAATTGGTGCAAATTGTAAGGCCGGAAGATTCCGCTAAAGCACATGAAGAACTGACGACTCATGCCGAAAATATATTAAAAAAATTAAAGCTGCCTTACCGTAAGATGCTGTTATGTGCCGGAGATACGGGCTTCTCATCATCAAAAACTTACGATCTTGAAGTGTGGCTACCCGGCCAAGCAACTTATCGGGAAATATCGTCTTGCAGTAATTTCAAAGATTTTCAGGCACGGCGTTTACAGGCACGTTGGCGTAACCCTGAAACCGGAAAACCTGAATTAGTGCATACTTTAAATGGTTCAGGTCTGGCTGCGGGTAGAACCCTGATCGCAGTTATGGAAAATTATCAGGATGCTGAGGGGCGTATTGTTATACCTGATGCCTTACAGCCTTATATGGGTGGTTTGAAAATTATCGAGTCTTTATAAGCCATTATTTCAATTATTCTTATACTTGGAAAGGTAAATAAACTTCTCTTATCCGTACCTATCAATCAAACGTATCCACTTTAAATTCCCGGATAAAACTTGGTATGTAAAAACTCAACCACTATGGACTAAAAGTCCATAGGTTGTTTTACGAACGTCTGAAAGTCGTTCTAGTTAAACTGCAATGTGTCCGCGAGCATTTGAAGATTATGATGCTAAAGCCTTGCACTGAAAGTGCATAGTTTTGAATTAGCGAACTGAGACCAATAAAATAATTTAAAATTAATTACTTAATTATTGCTAACATTCAATTTACCCGGCTTTTTAAAGTAGATACGCATCTATTGCTATACCGAGTGGTGATGTACTTGACGGTAATCTACCCATACGATAAATGAAGTTAATTCAGGCGTGGATAGAACTGCATCAAGATGAGCTAATGGCTGATTGGTATCTGACTGAAAATGGTCAGATACTATTTAAAATAGATCCCTTGCGTTGAGTTGCGACTATGACACCTGATGTAGTAGAAGTAAAACCATTGCCTGATTATTGTTTGGAAACGGTTTTTGAAAATGGCGAGCGTCGCTGGTTTGATATGAAACCATTACTTTCCTACCCGGCTTTCTCTGCATTGACTGAACAGAATCTTTTCATGAAAGCCTATATCGCCTATGGAACTGCTGTATGGAACGATGAGATTGATCTTTCTCCAGATACACTTTATCTTCGTGGTCGTCCGCTCTAAATAGCAAAATATAAATGTAACAATTAAAGACCTGACCCTACAGATTCCTTTGCGGTCATCATCGGAAAAATAAATATCATCATGCCGATTACCCCGCGAAGTAACGTGGTAAATTCCACCTGATAGTTCTATACGTAGAGGTCTTGTCATAAAAAAATTATAGCATATTATTATAATAATAATAAAAGACCTGACCCTATTCTTTAATAAAAGACCTGACCCCATTCTTTACAAGTAGTTCTCTTGACCATAAATCCATTGCTCTTGAATCCCATATATGGTTATTGTTTTATTTACTTTATCGGGTTTCCCCCAATTTGAGGAGCTAACTTGTAATTTGTTCATTCCTATTTTAACACCACCTCTGGATTCTCTAACTACCTTTGCTTGTTTTGCTTTTTGAGTTACAAGACGTGTGCGCTTTATTGCATCATCTTCTATTGATTTAATTTTTTCCAAAATAATTTCAGGGTTATTTAAAGTAAACATATCTCGCGTTTGTAGATGAAGTTTAATCCAAAAAACATCGTCAATAGTTATGTTATTGGAAGTGTAGTCAAATAAATCTATATTAATTTTCGTTCCAATTACATGTTCGCCAATATATGCAACCGTTTTGTTAGCTAAGTCGTCTTTAATTATAACTTTATAAACACTAAATCCACTTTCATTTTTGACCATATCAACTATTTCGATAGCTACTACTTTTGTAGTATAAATTTTATTAATTTCCCAGCTATCTGTATTGCTTGTTGACAAAGAAAATCCAATTTTATCCTTATCGGAAATAATGGGGTCATGAAATAATGGGGTCAGGTCTTGCATTATCACATAGCAGTAGGATTTTCCGAATGCACTCGTTCCCAAGTTCCAACTTGAGAACGAGAAAGCCGAAGTTTGGAAACTAACCGATATTTATCAGCTTACCAGCGCAGGTTAATTAATTATGCAGCGTAATGCGTTTCTATATAACGCTGCACTATTTCTTGAAATTCTTCAGCGATTCTGTCGCCTTTAAGAGTGACTGTTTTTTCGCCATCTTCATAAACGGGTGCTACAGGAGTTTCGCCTGTGCCTGGTAAACTGATACCAATATTGGCACTTTTACTTTCCCCAGGCCCGTTAACAACGCAGCCCATAACGGCAACTTCCATCGTTTCTACACCGGGGTATTGGGTGCGCCATACCGGCATTTGATCACGTAAATAGGTTTGAATGTCCATCGCCAATTTTTGGAAATAATCACTGGTGGTGCGACCGCAACCGGGGCAAGAAATAACC
>CAIQND010000708.1 GCA_903873045.1 uncultured Methylococcaceae bacterium
ACCTCGGCGATAAATAATTAAACCGTTTAAAAAAGCATCCAGCAGTTGATTATCAAGTGCGACATAACCTTCCTGGTTGTCTTTTTTAAGTAGATGAAGTAATTCATCCCGACTTATCTCTACATCGCTTAAGGCAAAGATATCCATCATGCTGTAGTCGTTAAGTTCCAAGGCGTAGCGCACTCGGCGTAATACATCGTTATTAATCATAAATTTGTTCCGGATTATATTTTATTTTTAGGCACGTTTGTCTACTTGCGATGGTGTGTTTATTGCATCGCAGACAACTAACGTGTAACTCGGCAGGTGCAGTCGGGTTATGCAAAAACAACCCTGTACGCATCAACTTAAAGATATTAATTCACCACGAAGACACGAAGTTCACGAAGAAAAACCAAAGAAAAATCTTCGTGTTTTTCGTGTCTTCGTGGTGAAATGTCTTAAGTTGATATCTATGGGGTTATGCAAAAAACCAACCCGACGCAAGCTGCATCATTAGTCCCTTAATAACTCATTAATCCCTGTTTTGCTGCGTGTCCGTTCATCAACCTGTTTGATAATAACCGCACAATACAGGCTATAACTGCCGTCTGCCGAAGGCAAGTTGCCGGATACGACTACAGATCCCGCCGGAATACGACCAAAGCTGACTTCACCGGTCATGCGGTTGAAAATTTTGGTGCTTTGGCCAATATAGACACCCATTGAAATAACGCAACCATCTTCAACGATAACGCCTTCAACAATTTCAGAACGCGCCCCGATAAAACAGTTGTCGCCGATAATGGTAGGGCCTGCCTGTAACGGTTCCAATACGCCACCGATACCTACGCCGCCGGAAAGATGCACGTTTTTACCAATTTGTGCACAAGAACCCACCGTTACCCAGGTATCAACCATGGTGCCGCTGTCTACATAAGCGCCTATGTTTACGTAAGACGGCATTAATATCGCACCGGGAGCGATATAAGAGCCATGACGGGCAACTGCATTAGGTACAACGCGCACACCGGCTTTGGCAAAGTCTGCTTCGGTATAATTTGAATATTTACATTCAACTTTATCGTAGTAACGGGTGTTGCCGCCATCCATCATACGGTTTTCTTTAATTCTGAAGGATAATAATACGGCTTTTTTTAACCATTGATGCGTCACCCAATCACCGTCAATTTTCTCGGCAACTCTTAATGTGCCTTGATCCAACTGGTTAAGAGTTTCAGTAACCGCATTGCGGATTTCTGCTGAAACGTTAGCCGGGGTGATGTCGTTACGTTGTTCAAAAGCGGTTTCTATAATATTTTTCGTGTGGTTCATGATTTTATTCTATAAGGTGTTAAGAAAGTTTTTAATTCGATGGGCTGCGGCTATGCAGTCATCCAGTGGCGCAACCAAAGCAATTCTAACATGGTTGACACCCGGGTTTAGCCCTGCAAATTCGCGGGATAAAAAACTGCCTGGTAGAACGGTGACGTTTTCCCGGGCAAAAAGCTGTTGGGCAAAATCGGTATCTGAAATCTCCCTTAGTCCCCCTTTGTCAAAGGGGGAAGCCAAAGGCTGGGGGATTTTTAACCAAACATAGAAACCGGCAGGCGGTTTTTGAATGGTGCAGGCATCCGCAAGAATGGCTATAAATGCAGCAAATTTTTCACGGTATAAGCGGCGGTTTTCGACAACGTGCAGCTCATCCTGCCAGGCTTTAATGCTGGCATGTTGAGTGGGCAAAGGCATGGCGCAGCCTTGATAGGTTCGGTATTGAAAATATTGATTTAAAATATCGGCATCACCTGCCACAAAGCCTGATCGCAAGCCGGGTGCGTTGGAGCGTTTGGATAAGCTATGGAAAACAATACAGCGTTTAAATGCACGGTTGCCCATGTTGTAAGCAGTTTGCAGCAAACCGACAGGCGGCGTGTTTTCGTCATCATAGAGCTCGGTGTAGCATTCATCGGACGCGATAATAAAATCATGTTTTTCAGCCAGCTTAATCAGTTTTTCATGATCGGCTTGTGAGAGTACAGCGCCGCTAGGATTGCCGGGCGAACAAATATAAATTAATTGGCAGCGTTGCCATACGGCTTCAGGCACGGCATCAAAATCGGGTAAATAATTCGATTCATTAACGGTGTTTAAAAAGTAGGGTTCTGCCCCAGCCAGTAGTGCAGCACCTTCATAAATCTGATAAAACGGATTGGGCATAATCACCACAGGGTTTGTGGTCGGATCAATCACACACTGGGCAAAGGAAAACAAAGCTTCACGGGTGCCGCTAACAGGCAAAATCTGGGTTTCAGGATTAATAAAACCAGCCGGAATCTGGAAGCGTTGACTAATCCAATCGGCAATCGCACGCCTCAGTTCAGGTATGCCTTTTGTGGTGGGATAGTTTGATAATCCGTGTAAATGGGTTAACAGCGCTTCAGCAATAAAATGCGGAGTGTTATGGGTCGGTTCACCTATCGACAACACAATGGGTGACTTGTTTACAGGTGGAACAATGCCGTGCTTGAGTTGTGCCAGCTTCTCAAACGGGTAAGGATGTAAGTTTTTTAAATTAGGAGTCATTGCTACGCGGCCC
>CAIQND010000709.1 GCA_903873045.1 uncultured Methylococcaceae bacterium
AAGCATTCGCGCCATTAAATTGCAGTGCATTTCCACTATGACCGGTGGTGATTCTGACGGCATTACTAATAGTGCCGTTATTACGGTTACCCGATGCATCAGCAACAGTCATACCACTGACTTCCTCAAATCCATAAGCCGCCATCAAGCCGTTTTTACTCGTATTCTTTACAGAATATAGAGCTGAACGCAGAACTAGATAAGGATAAGGATAAGGATAAGGAACCGCAGTCACAGTAATCAGCCTTGGATAAGTCTTGGTTATGCTTCCTCTGGGGCCGGATACTGTCAAACTTACGGAATACATCCCTGGAATCGGATAGCTCACATTAACAGCTTGGTTAGATGATTTTTTGACTGAAGGTGTGTATGACCCGGCAAAACTCCATTGCCAGCTGGTAACTGTTCCAGTTGTCAAAGGGGTTAAAATCACCGACATATTGACGGGAACAATGGTTTGACTCGCAGCCAAATCTACCGTTACTGCCGGTGTAACAGGGACTGTCAAATTGACCCGATTAGAGTCAACACTCTCGGTGGTTCGGCGTGAATCATAGGCCTTCACCGCAAAATAGTATATCGCACCTTCTTGTAATCCCGTAACTGTATAAGTAGTCGTGTTACCTACATCAATGCTTGAATTATAATTGCTTCCGCTTTGACCATAAGACACAACATACCCCCCCACATTGGCTGACGGGCTGGCGTTCCATGCCAGGCTTGCACTTGCAGCCAATAAGTTTCCATTGAATAAAAAAAGACCGAGTCCGGCCAAAAAGAATGATGAGAGCTTGCGCAAATAAGTGTTGATAAAATTATTATTCATAATAGTTTCCATAGGTCCAATAACTTTAGGAATAGGCTTAAAAGTTAGCAGAAATTATTTTTTGCACTATTGTGACGAAGGTTAATAATAAGATGATATAAGGAATTTTTTTAGGCGCCCTTCATTTTGGTAAAAGTTGTTTACAGTTCGTCATATTGACTACCTACTTAAGGCGGGACAGTTTAAGGTTAAACCGTTCACTGAGCGGAGTCGAAGCGAACAACTCAACTCACTTCGACTCCGCTCAGCGAACGGTCTCTTTTGATGCTTTATCATTAAGTTAACCGTATTGACGATTAAGCCTTTTTGCTTGTCCCGTCTAAAGTTGGTAGCCGTCATAGGGCGCATCCGCTACTTGGGGGAGCGACTAAAAGATTCGGTTGCTCAGTTACATAGGTGATTTCCGAGAATATTTTACCATTAAAAGTAGGATTTTCCCAATCAAGCAAGCGATTGGATTCGTCTAATGGGTAAGTTCTTTCGCAGAAATCACCTTAAAGCCCTCTCCAGCGGGAGAGGGGAAATTAAAGTGGAGAAAATCCTTATTTAATCCCCCTCAACCCAACCTTCTCCCGCTGGAGAAGGAGCAAAGTGACTTGTGCCCCCCAAGTAGCGGATACGCCCGCCGTCATATTGGAGTCTGACCCCATTGATTTCCATTGATTTCCATTGATTTCCATTGATTTTCAGTTACGGCGCATTATTAACGCTAGACATTTTTGTTTATTTCAGTAATAATTTTTGCTACGATAGCTTTATGTTGAGGGCGAAAACAATAAATCCCCCTGATATTCCAATAGCTATCAAGACGCCCAACCAGAAAGCGAACGATTCAGACTCAACATAAAGCAGTACAATGTTCAACATATCGCGATGGGCAACCAGAAAGACGATGTCTAAAAATGGGCGGCATAAATACTGCTTTTCATTTTGAAGTGTGATTTTTTTAATTTAAAGAGGATTGACTTATGAACACATTACCTATTAAAAAAGTACAACAAGGTTTTACCTTGATTGAGTTAATGATCGTGGTCGCGATCATTGGTATTTTGGCGGCGATTGCGATTCCGGCTTATAGTGATTATACATCGAGAACCAGGGCTGCTGGAGCAGCAGCAGAAATCGCTTCTACCAAAACAGCTATTTCAGTTTGCTACAACGATCTTCTAACATTTACAGGCTGTAATGCAGGTTCAAATGGCATCCCAACTATTGCGTTATCAAGGAATATTACGGCTATAACATCGGTTACAGCTGGCATCATTAGTGTTACATCAGGTGCGACCTCAGCAACAGGTACGGCACTAACGATTATCGATACTCCAACATTGGCGGCCGGAGCCGCAAATATTGTATGGACAAATACCGGAACCTCCTGCGATGCAGGACGCGGCTTCAAACCAGGCCAAGGCGATTGCCCATAATAACGAACGCGGGGCGAGGTTTGCAACCTCACGAACGCGGGGCGGGGTTTGCAACCTCACGAACGCGGGGCGGGGTTTGCAACCTCACGAACGCGGGGCGGGGTTTGCAACCTCACGAACGCGGGGCGG
>CAIQND010000710.1 GCA_903873045.1 uncultured Methylococcaceae bacterium
ACGACCTACCTATGCTTCGATAGCTGGGAACACCTGCTCGATTTCATGCTGGAAGGCTGGTCTTATAAACCGGAAAGTCGAATCGCTTGCTCCCCCGAAAGCTGAAACTGAGTAGGTTTTGGCCATAATGAGAATTGCTGGAGTTATCCGCTTCGACTCCGCTCAGCGAACTATTTAACCTTAAACGTAAATATTCACCTCCCCCTTTGAAAAAGGGGGAGGGCAAAGCGAGGAGCCGAGGGGGATTTATTTAATAAATCTTCCCTAACCCCTATTTTTCAAAGAGGGGGACTGAATAGTTACCCTTAAACTGCTCTGCCTTAAGTGGATAGCGGGCGCATTCGCTACTTGGGGGGTACAAGTAACTTTGCTACTTCTCCAGAGGGAGAAGGTTGGGATGGGATGAGGCGGATTAAATAAGGATTTTCTCCACTGTAATTTCCCCTCTTCCAACCCTCTCCCTCTGGAGAGGGCTTTAAGTAACTGAGCAACCCAATCTTTAGTCGCTCCCCCAAGTAGGCGTATGCGCCCGTGGATAGCCTTTTATTGCGCATAATAGCTGTGTAGATGCCTATGGTTTTTAAGGTCGTAGTAGTTAAATAATAATTGCTTATGCTGTATTTTTAACAATAATATTTTCTGATCACTATAAAATACTTTATAATGGCGAGCTGTACGGAGCATATCGCTCCTCCTTGCTTTACCTTCTTTTTAAGACAGAGAAGGAAGGCTTAACCGAAAGGAAAAATAATGCGACATTATGAAATTGTCTTTTTAGTCCATCCTGACCAAAGCGCTCAGGTTCCAGCAATGATTGAACGTTACAAGTCAACCATTGAAGCAGCATCCGGTACTATTCACCGTTTGGAAGACTGGGGTCGTAGGCATCTGGCTTATCCAATTAGAAAAATTCATAAAGCCCATTACGTGCTGATGAATGTTGAGTGTGATCAGGCGACATTGGAAGAACTGGAAAGTGGCTTCCGTTTCAACGATGCTATTTTACGTAGCATGACTTTATTGCAAAAAGCAGCCATTACTGAATCGTCTACTATTGCCACATCAACAGCGGAAGAAAATAAAATCGCTGAGTCCAGAGCTAAAGATGCGGCTGCCAGAGAAGCGGTTGTTGTACCTGCAACAGGTGATATCGACGAAGAAGTTGATTTAGACGATGTTGATTTTGATGCTGACGCTGACGAAATCATTCCTGAATAACACTTTTAATTTATTGGATTACGGAAATTATTATGGCACGTAACATCAGACGCAAAAAATTCTGCCGATTCAGTGCAGAAGGCGGAACACAGATCGATTATAAAGATCTGGATTTATTAAGCGATTACATTACTGAAACTGGCAAAATTGTTCCTAGCCGTATCACAGGAACCAGTGCCAAGTATCAAAGACAGTTATGTGTTGCAATTAAACGCGCTCGTTTTATTGCATTGCTGCCGTTCTGCGACGCGCACAAATAACATAACCGGAGGGGCTATGAATTTTTTAGCGGCTTATATTATGCGAGGCAGGTTACAGGCCATGATAGTGGCTTCCTCTCTCGCATTGTTGTCACTAATGATGCCCCCGGTAAGTGTTGTAAGTTCAGCCGCCGTTGCTCTCGTTACTTTAAGGCGAGGAGCATTCGAAGGTTTATATGTTTTAATTTGCTCCAGTTTAGCAGCCGGTATTTTAGGTTTTCTGGTACTCGGTAATTATCAGTTCGCATTACTTTATGTAATGGTTTTGTGGTTGCCGGTCTGGTTGATTTCAATCATCTTAAGAGAAGGCCGGCATTTATCGCTGGCGGTTGAAATTGCCATATTAATTGGCATCGTTGGCGTCATAGGTTTTTATCTCTATGCGGCAGATCCTGCCACGATGTGGAAAGCCGTGCTTTTGCAAATGATACCGGCAGACGCACCGGTTGCAGATATTCAACGCACCATTGATGTTATGGTACATTACATGACTGGCGTGGTTGCCGCAGGCTCGGTGATTGGCTTGTTGTTTGGCTTATTTTTGGGGCGGTGGTGGCAGGCAAATCTTTATAATCCGGGGGGGTTCAGGCAAGAATTTTTGTCATTGGATACCAAACCCAGATTGTCAATAGGTAGTATTGCTGTCGTAGCCGTTGCTTTGGCAAGCTCTGGCGTTATATCTGAAATAGCATGGAATATTAGCATCTTGCTCTTTGTGTTATACACAGTGAGTGGAGCGGCTGTTTTACATACCGTTTTTTTAGGGAAGAAACTGGCACGCTTTATGGTGCCGATGCTCTATGTAACCCTGTTTTTGATACCCCATGCCATGCTGCTTGTTGCTCTAATTGGCTTGAGTGATCCGTGGTTGAACTTACGCAAAAAAAAATCGAATACACACACGCCTGACGGCGTATAAATAATGGTTTAAAAACCGAAAGGTGAGGATTAAAAGATGGAAGTTATTCTTCTTGAAAAGATAGCAAACTTGGGTAACCTGGGCGACAAAGTCTCCATTAAATCAGGTTACGGCAGAAACTATCTTGTTCCACAAGGTAAGGCTGTTCCTGCAACAACCAAGAAAATTGCAGAGTTTGAAGAGCGTCGTGCCGAGCTTGAAAAAGCAGCAGCCGAAAAGTTAAGTACTGCTCAAAAACTGGGTACTGAACTAACCAAACTGCAAATTGAAATTGCCCACAAAGCAGGTGATGAAGGCAGATTGTTTGGCTCAATTGGTACACACAATATTGCTGAAGCTATTACTGCCGCAGGTATTGCGGTTGAAAAACATCAAATTCGTTTGCCGCATGGGGCAATTCGCCATATTGGTGAGTATGCTATCGACATCAACTTACATTCTGATGTTATAGTAACACTGACTATTAAAGTGGTTGCTGAAGCTTAATTAATAAAAATGCAAGGCGAAAGGTGGAAGTGTTAACTCTTTAACCTTGCTCCTTAGGCGATTTTCTGCGAAGGATATCGCCGCAAACCTTGCGTCTTTTATGTATGCGTTTTTTTTATACTTGCATTTTTTATCTGTTAATACCCTTCATACTCTTGCGCCTGCTCTGGCGTGGTATAAAAGCGCCCGACTACCGATACCGATGGCGCGAACGTTTCGCATTTTACAACAAACCATTCCCCCAAGATGTTATCTGGCTTCATGCCGTCTCCGTAGGCGAAGCTGAAGCTTTGTTTCCGCTTGTCCGGCACATACAAAAGCAATATCCGGATGCCAAATTATTAATCACCACGACTACACCGACCGGCTCCGCCAGAGTTAAGGCCGTGATGCAAGATACCGTTGCCCATGTCTACCTCCCTTATGATGTTCCCGATGCAATCAACCGGTTTATGCGCTGTTTTAAGCCAAAGTTGGCGGTTATTATGGAAACCGAAATATGGCCAAACCTGTTCGCGGGTTGTGGAAAAAACGCTATCCCTTTATATATTATCAATGCCCGATTATCGGAAAAATCATCGCGCGGTTATCGTAAAATTCCTGCACTCGTTCATCCCGCTTTAGCACAAGTAAGCGGTATTGCGACACAAACCCAAGATGATGCAAACCGGTTTATCGCTATTGGTGCGGCCAGTGAAAAAGTCATCACATTGGGCAATATAAAGTTTGATGTTGAAATTCCATCATCAACCCTTGCGCAGGGCTTACAGATAAAAACCGATTTGTTTGAGGACCGGTTTGTCTGGTTAATCGCCAGTACCCATAAAGACGAAGAAGCCTTGTTTCTTGAGCTATACACAGAAATCAAGCAAAAAATCCCCGAATTATTATTGGTGATAGTGCCCAGACATCCAGAGCGCTTTGCCGAGGTTAAAAAACTGTGTGAACAGTTTCAGTTAGCGGTTGTTATGCGCACAACGGGTGCCAATACTTATACAGAAACGGATGTTTATCTGGTTGACACGATGGGTGAATTAAAAGCGCTGTATGCCGCAGCCGATGTTGCTTTTGTGGGTGGCAGCATGGTGCCCACTGGCGGACATAATATTCTGGAAGCGGCGGCAGTCGGCGTACCTGTTATGTTTGGTCCGCACATGGAAAACTTTAAAGAAATAGCTCGCGGCGTACTAAGCCATGATGCGGCCATTCAATGTCAAAATAAAGACGAATTGGTTAAAGCCATTTTATCGTTGTATCAACAACCTGACTACAGGCAGGCACTGGCTGAAAAAGGCAAGGCATTTGTCCTTTATAATCAGGGGGCAATTACCCGAATTTGTACTATGCTTGAGCAATCCCTTTAAATTTATACTAAAGTTG
>CAIQND010000711.1 GCA_903873045.1 uncultured Methylococcaceae bacterium
AAGAGGCCAGCCAAAATATCAGGGAACATCTCAAGCCAATCAATGAAGACGCTGAAAAGTGGGTTTATCAGAGTGATAACTTTGATGACTGGAGAAGCGTTTAGGAACGGTAACTAAATAGTCATGTCGGGTTAGCGTAACGTAACCCGACACACACCTTTACAATTAATTCAATTGCGATTATATAAAACACAAAAACATGTATCTATAGACTTTCAGATAAATAACTTCCAAGTAACACCAAGAAAATCATTGATTTTAAAGGTTTTTAATTGGTAAAGTTGGAAATTTAATATCTGAAAGTCTATAGTTGAGTTAATGCCCAAAGCTATCAAAGACTTAAAAGTATTGCCGAAATCAGACGCTAAAAAGTTGTTGAAAAAATACGAAGCCTTGAAAAAGGTCTTAATGGTGATATTAAAAAGCTAACCAATTTTTCCCCTGAATACCGATTAAGAGTTGGTAGCTATCGTGTTCTTTTTGAAATTGAAGAACAACGTATTTTGGTGTACCGTATAAAACACAGAAAAGAAGCCTACTTGTAGATATAATATAATGAAACTTCACACCACTCACATAGAAAAACATGGCAAGAAAGAATTTGTCGTTCTTCCTTTTGACGAATATCGTGCTTTAACTGAATTATTACTCGATTATGAAGACCTCAAAGATTTACGGGAAGCAAAGGCGGAATCAAAAAATGAAACTCCTGTGTCTTTAGATGAGGTAATTCATGAGCTTGGGTTATGATTTTCTTTTGCCTCTACGCGGTGCGTGGAATGAGCCAAAAACAAATCAGAGGCAACACGCATGAATAGAAAATATCAAATTGAATTAGAACAAGAAACGGATGGCCGCTGGATAGCTGAAATAGAAGCGTTATCAGGAGCAATGGTTTATGGTGATACCCACCCGTGAGCAAGCCATTATAAATATAGAAGCTTTGGCATTGCGTATTCTTGCAGATCGTTTAGAGCATGTTGATGCGTCTGAAGAGCTGAATCTATTGTTTGCTGCATGAGTTCATTTCCAAGTACAAAAGCCAAGCAAGTATTAACGGCATTAGTGCGAATAGCGCGTAGGATGAGTAGAGTGATAGCGAAACCCATCGCATAATAATTGATTATGATGAGTTTCGCTATCGCTTTATCCTATCCTATCCTATCCTATCCTACGCCACTAGAAATCAATCATGAAAAATTACAGTCACTAACTATGCCCACAGATTCCAGAACGATACAATTGATGGACACCACTTTGCGTGATGGTGAACAAACTCAGGGCGTTTCTTTTACGCCCACGGAAAAAGTCAATATTGCCAAAGCGTTATTGCAGTCACTTCGGGTTGACCGGATCGAGGTTGCTTCTGCGCGAGTCTCTGAAGGTGAAAAAGAGGCCGTAACCAACATTAACCAATGGGCAAAACAGGAAGGTTTCAACGGCTGCGTTGAAGTGCTGGGCTTTGTTGATCATACCAAAAGCGTAGACTGGATAAGGGAAACGGGAGGTGAGGTTATTAATTTACTCACCAAAGGTAGTGAAAAACATTGCCGTGAACAGTTGGGAAAAACGTTGGCTCAGCATACCGACGATATTTTGCAAACGGTTAATTACGCGCTGGAAAAAGGCCTGAAGGTTAATGTTTATCTGGAGGATTGGTCAAACGGTTATCAAAACAGTCCAGACTATGTTTACGCTTTAATGGATAACTTGCGTTATTCGGGCATCAAACATTTTATGTTGCCAGATACCCTAGGTGTTTTGTCGCCTGAAGAGGTGTTAAAAAACCTGAGTGATATGTGTATTCGTTATCCAGAGCTGCAATTTGATTTTCATCCCCATAATGATTATGGATTGGCAACAGCCAATGTTATGGCGGCTGTTCGCGCCGGTGTAAGATCCATTCATTGCACCATTAACTGCCTGGGAGAGCGGGCGGGTAATGCTTCATTGGCTGAAGTCGCCGTGGTACTGCGCGATAAAATGAACATGCAGCTCGCTATTGATGAGAGTCATATTGTGCGTGTTAGCAATATGGTTGAAAATTTTTCCGGAAAACGCGTTGCGGCTAATGCTCCCATTATTGGGGCTGATGTTTTTACACAAACTGCGGGGATTCATGCGGATGGTGATCAAAAGGGCGGCTTATATAAAACCAAGTTAGGTCCTGAACGTTTTTCTCGTACCCGAAGTTATGCTTTAGGTAAAATGAGCGGTAAAGCTTCATTGAAAAAAAATCTGGAACTTTTGGAGCTTGATCTTTCCGAAGAAAATCAGAAAAAAGTGCTGGAACGAATCGTCAGCCTGGGTGATTCAAAACAAACCATCACCACTGATGACTTGCCCTTTATTATTGCCGATGTCCTGGAAAGCAAGAGTTACCAACATATAAAATTGTTGAACTGCTCTATTACCAGCGGTCTTGATTTAGAGTCAACGGCCAGTATTCGGGTTAATGTTAAAGGCACCAAACATATTGCTTCAGGTTCTGGTAATGGCGGATTTGATGCCTTTATAGATGCCATCAACAAGGTGATGACGCTGCATAATTATAATTTGCCGGCCTTGGTTGATTATGAAGTAAGAATTCCCAGAGGCGGACATACCAATGCCTTAACAGAGTGTGTCATCACTTGGGCTTGCGGCAATGAATTGCGAAAAACCCGGGCAGTGCATTCTAATCAGGTTTTTTCCGGTGTTTTGGCCACGCTTAAAATTATTAACATGCAGTTACATGAGCGTGATTTAAACACCCTTTAATAGTTCCGTTAGCCCATTTTTAACGTAAATATTAAATGACGACAATAATTCCAGACTTGTTAGTTGTACTTTAGCTGTTATGATAATAGTGAGTTGTATTGCTTGTTGAAAAGTAACAGAGATCAATAGCGAGCACTCCTGACGCATTTTTAAAAATAAACTACAATTATCAAAATTACAACGTAAGAGAATTAGGTGATGAGCAAGCAAAAATTATCGTTGCAGGAGCAATTATTAAAATCCGGTTTGGTGAGTTCCGCTCGCGCTAAAAGTGTTAAATCCGATAAGCTTAAACAAACTCAACAGCTACGTAAGAACAATGTAATTGTGGTTGATGAGGCTAAAGAACTGGCTAAAAAAGCACAAACAGAAAAAGCTGACAGAGACCGCGAACTCAATCAATTAAGAACGCAGCAAGAAGAACAAAAACACCTAATTGCACAAGTTAAACAGTTAATAGAACTCAACAAGCAACCTAAAGATGCGGACGGATTACCGTTCCATTTTAATGATCATAATAAAGTAAAGACGCTGTATGTCTCTGAAACCATGCGTGATCAAATTATTCGTGGCAAGCTGGCTGTTGTAAAGCTGGGGGAAAGTTATGAAGTGGTTTCGTCGGACGTAGCCAAAAAAATAAGCTTACGTGATACCGGCAGTGTTATTGTCCATAATGAACAAGTTATCGGTAGCGTTGATACTAAAGATGATCCTTATGCCGATTATCAAATCCCTGATGATTTGATGTGGTAAATCTATCTTGCAAATAAAAGGGGAGTAAGCTAATGTCGTTAAGTTAAGCCGTTGGCTGAGCGAAGTCGAAGCGATTTTGTCGGCTTCAGCTCCGCTCAGCCAACGGTTTATCTTCCCAAGATGCGCTTAACTTAACGACATTGGGGAGGGGAGCAAAGCACTGATTGCTCCCCTGACTATTATTTTTTACTGCTTTCCTGCTTAATCAAAAGATTCATAACCTCAATCATTTTTTCATGAGATCCCGCCAACGGGCCATTCGTTTTGTATTTACCGTTAATAATGACGGCAGGAACTCCGGTTATACCGTAACGAGTTGCCATTAACGGCGATTGGCGCATTTTAGCGTCGACAACAAACGAATTGTAAGCCTCATGAAACTGGGTTTCAGTAACGCCATGCGCTACAAAAAACTTGGCCAATGCTTCTTCAGTATCGAGACTTTCTTTTTTGTTTTGTACGGCATCAAATAAATCAGCATGAACTTTATCAACAACACCCAATGCTTCGGCCGTGTAATAAGCTTTGGCATGCTTGCTCCAAAGCTCATTGAAAGCGGCTGGTTGGCGGATAAATTCAACATTTTTGGGCAGCTTTTTGACCCACTCTTCAAGTAAAGGCTCAAAACTGTAGCAATGTGGACAGCCGTACCAAAAGAACTCAATGATTTCAATTTTATCCGGATTTTGTGTCGGTTGAGCGGGGGCAAGGGTTTCATAGCCCACTGCTGCAAGCTCCGCTTTCAACAGAAAAGAACTGGAAAACAACAAGACCAACAGACCGGTTTGAGCAATTTTTTTAAGCATGGTTAAGTTCTCAATGAACGTGCAGTTTAGATAAAAACAATAACAAAAGTGATGATTCGATAACTAATGTTTTAGCTTATTTCATCATCGATATACGATAAGAAACCGCTTTGATTTCTTCATCAGTCATTTTTTTGGCAATCATGTGCATCATGTTTTCAGGATTATTACTGCGTGCATCGGTTTTGAAATCGGTGAGTGTCTTAATTAAATAATCAGCATGTTGTGATTTTAATGCCGGAAATGCTGCCGGTTTGTTGCCTTCGCCAAAGGGGCCATGACACGCGATACAGGCGGAAACTTCACGGGGCAGGTCGCCGTTGCGGTACAGGTCACTACCTTGGGCAATAATGGCTTGAAGGGGATCTTTGCCGTCAGCTTTTTTCTCGATGTCTGTGCTTGCAGGTTTTTCATCCTCATCATCATCTAAAATCGGCAATTCGTTGGATGAAACTTTTTGTGCAGCGTAGTAAGCGGCGATATCAACCATGTCAGCATCCGATAACCCCATTGCTATGGCAGACATCATGGGATTTTTACGTGCACCGGTTTTATAGGCCTGTAGCTGTTTTATCAGGTAGGAAGAATGTTGCTGGGCAAGCTTGGGGAATGATGAGACCAAGCTGTTGCCATTGTCGCCGTGACAACTGATACAAGCGGCGGATTTTTCTTTTCCTGCTCTAATAGTGCCCTCCGCATGTAAAATAGCTGAAGTACTGGTAAACGCCAGGGCTAGTGAAAGTGCCAGCAGTTTTTTTTTCATCGGGTTCCCCTTTGGAATAAAGTAGTCATTTTACGATAGCCTTTCAATGTATGTATGCAGGCTGCAAGGTGTAGCCAGATTTTACCCTAATTAACAAGCTTAAGCGAGGCAACGATGAACCCAGTTTATCACCAAGCAAAATTTATTAACAGTTCACCGGATCTTAAAGATACACCTGAAGATCAGGGCAGGGAAGTGGCGTTCGCAGGACGCTCAAATGCAGGCAAGTCGAGTGCAATTAACACGTTAACTCGGCAGCACGGTTTAGCCAGAATTAGTAAAACGCCGGGTAGAACCCAGATGCTCAATTTTTTTGAAATTAATGCAACGGAACGCTTTGTCGATTTACCGGGTTACGGTTATGCCAAAGTCCCTGTAGCGGTAAAGAAAAAGTGGCATGAGCTAATGGAAAAATATTTAACCCAACGCAAGTCATTGTGTGGAATCATATTAGTGATGGATGTGCGTCATCCTTTAACCGAATTTGATTGGCAGATGATTGAATGGTGTCAGCACACCGGTTTGCCGTTACATATATTGTTAACCAAAGCCGATAAATTAAACTATGGTGCCGCAAAAAATACCTTGTTACAGGTTCAAAAAGAGCTAGGTGATATTAACTTTCCATTAACGATACAGTTGTTTTCATCGTTGAAAAAAACGGGTATTGATGAGGTGCATAAGGCACTTGATCTTTTATTTAAGCCGGTTGAGTACTCTGAACCTGAGTTAGAATAAGCACTTAAAAAAACCCCAACGTATTAAAAATACTTTGGGGTTTTAAGAGTAATCAGCCGATTAACCGAGGGAGGACGGCTGATTCAACACCCATAAGGCGTTGTAGCTTTTGTGACTTCAGGATGAGAAAAAAGTTTCATCAACATAAAATGATTTAATGCGCTTCGTCCCAGTTATTACCCACGCCTATATCAACAATCAGCGGTACATTCAAATCAGCAGCTGAACTCATGATGTTTCTAATAATAGCGCTATAGTGGTCGACCTGATCTTCTGCCGCTTCAAATACCAGTTCATCGTGAACCTGCATAATCATTTTTGCGTCCGGTTTGTCTTCCAGTAACCACTGGTCAGTCTTAATCATGGCACGTTTAATAATATCAGCCGCCGTGCCTTGCATAGGCGCATTAATGGCCGTACGTTCGGCATATTGGCGACGCGCAGCATTGCGTGATTTTATTTCCGGTAAATACAAACGGCGACCAAATAAAGTTTCAATATAACCTTGTTCGCGAGCCTGTTCTCTAATACGATCCATATAATTTTTAACGCCTGGATAACGCGTAAAATATAAATCGATATACGATTGCGCCTGGCTACGTGACAAACCAAGTTGTTGGGCCAAGCCAAAAGAAGACATGCCGTAAATCAGCCCAAAGTTAATCGCTTTTGCCGAACGACGCAAGTCGGTGGTGACTTGATCTAAAGCTACGCCAAATACTTCTGCCGCTGTCGCCCGGTGAACATCCTCTCCCGCGCTAAAGGCTTTTAGCAAACCAGTATCAGCGGATAAATGCGCCATAATGCGCAGTTCAATTTGCGAATAATCAGCAGCCACAATTTTATAACCTTGCGGGGCAATAAAGGCCTGTCGTATCTTGCGTCCCTCTTCACTGCGGATGGGGATGTTTTGCAAGTTGGGATTGGAAGAAGACAACCTTCCGGTAGCCGCTACCGCCTGATGATACGAGGTGTGTATGCGCCCCGTTTTATCATTAACCTGTTGCGGCAGTTTGTCGGTATAAGTTGATTTTAGTTTGCTTAAACTACGGTAATCCAAAATCAGCTTGGGCAACGGATAGTCTAAAGCCAATTCTTGCAGCACGGACTCTTCCGTTGATGGCTGGCCTTTAGGTGTTTTCTTGATAACAGGAATTTTTTGTTCGTCGTAAAGAATGTTTTGAATTTGTTTGGGCGAACCTAAATTAAAGGTATGTCCGGCGAGATCATGAGCCAATTGTTCAAGAGCGACAATATGACTGGCCAGTTCCAAACTTTGCTGAGACAGCATAGCCGTATCAATCAGTACGCCATTGCTTTCAATACGGGCAAGCACACTGAGCAGCGGGATTTCTATGTCAGAATATAAGGCAAGCAGGGTAGGGTGCGGTTGCAGCTTGGCCATTAACACTTGATGCAGTTGCAAAGTAATATCGGCATCTTCAGCGGCATAAGGCCCAGCTTGTTCGATGGTCACTTCTTGAAACGGGATTTGTTTGGCTCCCTTGCCGGCAACGTCTTCATAATGAATAGTCGTTACGCCTAAATATTCTTTAGCAAGGTCATCCATATTATGTTTGGTCGCCGTACTGTTTAGTACATAAGATTCCAGCATGGTGTCATGAGCGATACCCCGCAATGTTATGCCGTGATTGGCCAACACATGCGTGTCATATTTGAGATTTTGCCCCAGCTTGGCTTTATCCGGATTTTCAAGAAGCGGGCGGAGTTTTTCCAGAATTTCGGTGCGGTTTAGCTGGTCAGGTGCGCCGGTATAATGATGCGCCAAGGGTATATAGGCGGCTTGGCCTGGCGTTACTGCAAAAGACACGCCGACAATTTCTGCTTTGCTGTAGTCAAGGCTGGTGGTTTCTGTGTCAAAAGCAAACAGCTCGGCCTTTTCGAGTCGCTCAAGCCATTGATTAAACTGTGGGTGTGTTAATATCGTTTCATAAGTGGATTCAATAAGGGCAGGCTTTGCCTCTTCTTCTGCAACAACAACGATGGCGTCTTTCTGGTTATCCAGCATTTTAAACCACGATAAAAAGCCTAACCCAGCTAACTGATTTTTTAGTTCGTCAGTATTGACAGGTTGACGTTTTAAATCGTCCATACCATAAGGTAAATCAAGATCACACTTGATCGTCGTCAGTTGTTTGGCTAGGGGCAGTTGATCCAGACTGGCACGAAGATTCTCGCCAATTTTACCGGTGATTTTGTCAGCATTAGCCACCAGATTTTCTAGGGTTTGATACTGCACCAACCATTTTGCGGCTGTTTTTGGACCCACTTTGGGTACGCCGGGAATGTTGTCGCTGGTATCGCCCATCAAGGCCAAATAATCAACAATCTGTTCCGGTTTAACACCAAACTTGTCGATAACACCCTGAATATCCATGCGCGTGTTGGTCATGGTGTTTTCCAGCATAATATGCTCGGTGACCAGTTGCGCCATGTCTTTATCACCGGTGGAAATAATGACCTTAAAACCATGTTGCTCTGCGTGTTGCGCCAGCGCACCCAGCACATCATCCGCTTCTACGCCGGACTCCATAATCAATGGCAAACCCATCGCGCGAATCAGATGGTGCAAAGGCTCTATTTGAACACGCAAATCGTCAGGCATCGGTGGCCGGTGCGCTTTATATTGCTCATAAAGGTCATTACGAAAAGTTTTTCCGGGGGCGTCAAAAACCACCGTGATGTAGTCACTGTGATACTCGGCTATCAATTTGCGCAGCATGTTGGATACGCCATAAATGGCATTGGTAGGCTCACCCAGAGGATTGGTTAAGGGGGGAATCGCATGATAAGCGCGAAACAAAAAGGAAGAGCCGTCAACCAGAATCAGGCGTTGTTGTGTTTGTTGTGGCATAAGATTTAAGGTGCAAGGTTAAAGGAGATAGGTACAAGGCTAAAGGCCTAAAACCGGATGGGCTATTTTACCCCGTTCGCCGGGTTTCCTGTAGGGATGAAAGTGCAGGCCTCAGTCTGATGCCCCGCACCTCGTCAAGTTTTACGCCTGACTTCCGTTATATTGGGCACACAATTTATTTTACTAAGCACCTGACTTAGTTGATCGGTATTTTCTATTTGAATGGTCAAATTTAACGTGGCAGAAAAATCCGGATGAGTATCCAGTGCCGCGCTAAAAATATGAATCTTTGACTGCGCCAATAGTTGCGAAACATTATTGAGTAAATTCTGGGCATTAAAAGCCTGAATCACAATAGGTACAGCATGACTGGCTTTTTTCGCGCCCCATTCTACCGGAATCAGTTGCGCCTGTTTTTCAATACTCAGGTTCGTGACGTTTTTACAATGGGTGTGGTGAACGGTAATGCCATGATGGTGGGAAATATAACCAATAATGTCATCACCCAATACCGGTGAACAACAGTGGGCAAACGAGGTTTGCACATTATCAATGCCGGCAACCGAAACCACCGATTTTGTCGAAAGCTTTTTCGGTGGGACATTAATGGGCAAGTCTTCCAGTTCGGGTATTTTTAAATACCCGGACAGCTGTCGGCTGTTAATATCGCTGCGACCGATGGCCTCCAGCAATGCATCGGTATTGGGTTGTTTAAAATAGCTCAGCATGTCGACCATGTTCAGCACTTTTAATCCCAGGTGCTTGCTTTCCCTGTCCAGAATGGCTTTACCCCGCGCTATATTTTCCGTTTGTTGCTGATTTCTAAACCAGCTTTTTACCCGGCTAATAGCCCGCGATGATTTTAAATAACCCAGATTTGGATCTATCCAATTATGATTGGGCGCACTCTCTTTGGCGGTTAAAATTTCTACTTGTTCGCCGGACTTTAGGGTGTAGGTCAGCGGCATAATACGACCGTTTATTTTTGCGCCCCGGCAACGGTGGCCTATTTCACTATGAACAGCATAAGCAAAATCCAGCGGTGTAGAACCTTTTACCAAATCAATCAATTGACCTGCGGGCGTTAACACATAAACCCGGTCGTTAAATAACTCACTGCGAAAATCATCGCTCAAGGTCTCATCGCCGTGCTTTTCTTCCAGCAACTTGCGTAAAGTGGCAACGCTTTTTTCCATCGCCGCCGTTTGTTTGCCGCCTTCTTTATAGGCCCAGTGCGCAGCAACGCCAAGCTCTGCATAATCATGCATCTCCTGAGTCCTGATTTGCACCTCAATACGATTTCCTTGCGGGTCTAAAATAACGGTATGCAGCGATTGATAGCCATTTTCTTTGGGGTTGGCAATATAATCATCAAATTCTTTGGGAATGTATTGCCATAAACTATGAACAACGCCCAGTACCGTGTAGCAATG
>CAIQND010000712.1 GCA_903873045.1 uncultured Methylococcaceae bacterium
ATTTCATTTTAGGGATTTGCTTGGGCGACAAATCAAAACTGACCGTGCCGCGTGCGCCTAACAGCGTATGCTGAACCCCATCGACATTAAAATAAATAGTCGCGGAGGTGCTTGCCGTCGTACCAAAATTGCTGTTGGGGATATAAATCACACTCGGGGAGATGGTAAAAGCGGTGGCAGTCGTTGTTGCCACAACCAAACCTTTGTTAAGGGTTGCCACTTTAGTGGAGGCGACAAACCTGATGATCTCGTACTGGATCGTTGATCCGGTAAAGACAATGGTCATACCGGTATAAAGATCATCGGTTGCCCCCACGGACAAGGTGACTGTCGTCGCCGCAATTGCGCTGGCTACAGTCGTCGTCCCGGCGATAGCTGCGGGCGTAGGATTTTCCGTAAAATTACAGGCCTTCAGCAACACACCCCATTCCGGTGCTGTCCCTGCCGTACCTGAACCGGCTATTTCGGTTTCAAAGCCTACACTCACATAGTTTTCCACCCGGATAGATCCTGAATTGGCAAAATACGGCCGGATAAAGTTCCGGTCGACTGACGACCCCTCCAAGGGCGACAATTCCAAGCTGGTGCATAACACCGCATCGGTAATAACAGGCACTGAATCAGTGCCATAAACAGATTCCAGCTTGACCAGAATCAGGCGTTTTTTAGTGGATAAGGCCATTAGTTGACTTCCTCAAGTGGTGGTTGGCTAGGCTGGGCAGGCGGGTTGCCAACCGCTGCGGCTTTTGCCGCCTGCTCAGCCTCGTATTGTTCCTGCGGCACCCGGATGCCTTTTTCGGCATCAATGATGTACGTGCCCGGGAGTCCTGTGTATTGATCCTGCATAATTAACCTCTGTTGTAGGTAAATGTTTCAAATGTGTCTTTCCACCAAACGACACTGGTGCTGATGTCAATAATTTCACCGCCAACGAACTCAACAGGGTCATGATTAGCATCAGGGCACCAGCCAATCAAGGCGGTTTTAATCTGGTCACGGCTAGCTTCTATTGGTTCAGCAATAGCCGTGGAGGGTTGTGCAGCGGTAATGATACAAAAGCGCTTGGCTACCCGCTGGCTGGTTATCCCCAGCATCTCATTGGGGGAAGCCGCTTCTTTTTCCGAATAAATAAAGGCGATTGGCAGCCCCGACCTCACCTCATCATCTGTCAGTGCCGATAAGCTTTGCGCAGGTTCAGCACGGCCATTTAATAAAGCACAGGCGGTCTTTAAACGGTCAATGACCGGTATAATTCTCATTGTTTCTCCAAAATAATGGTGGCCCAGCCGGTACTATCAGGCTGTACCGCCAAGACGCGATAGGTTACTGTCTCAATGACCAGGAGATCAGTGCGCTTCATGGTGGCAATCTCGCCCATCAGGCAATCTGCAGTAATTGATTCGCCTGCAACACGAAAACCGCTTTCATTGTATGCTGGTGCAACAGCCAAGGCGGCGTTAACCGGAATGCTGCCGGAGGCGCTTATCCAAGTGGCCGGTTTATCGCAAAATACCGCCGCGACTGCCTGATTAAGCGCATCCGTATTAAAGGCCACGATTTGCCGCCTGGCTTGCGTAAAAATCCAGCTCACTGCTAAAAATCCTGGCAGATTCCGATATTACAAATTGCCGCACAATGTCGGTATGTTTACCCAACATTTGGGCTACCGCAGGGCCGGCGCGTTTTTCGATTGGAAACTGAGATGCTCTTGAGCGCATGAAAATTTGATGGCTACCGCCAACGCCTACAAAAAACCCGCCAAAATGATTGGGGCCTTGTACAAATTTTCTGCCGCCTGCATTTAAAACCTTGACTGTCACCCCTCTTTTTTTGTTGCCTTTGCGCACGCTTCGGGATGCCAGGCCACCCGATTTTCGACGGGAAATAATGGCAGTAGACCCGTTGATTATTGTCTCTTGTGCATCAAAATATATTAACGGCAATCGAGGGCCGGCGGCTATTAGTTGCGATCCCGCCTCAATTGACCGGGCTTTTACAACTTTTATGGCCGTGTTTAAATCCCGCGCCTTTATGTTGTATGTTTCACGGATTTTTTTACTCACCACTGTTGCTGCTTGTGCGGCCAGTTTATTTAATGTTGACCTCATGGCGTTATCAACCGTAGTGCTTGAAAATGCGTGTCTTGCTGCGTCAACGCCGGTAATTTCAATAGTTATCATCGTGACTTTATCGACTTATAATTCAAAAATTGAAAAACCACATTGACAGAAAAGGTCAGCACCCCAAGCAATACGCCAATTGCAGCCCCATGCTCATCAAGAATAGACACCAGACCATTAAAAAGCAGTGTGCCGCTGATGGAGTAGGTGCCGACAGACACCAACCGTGCTATCTGCTCAAAATGCTCTTGCATGGTCAGCTTTTTGCTGCAATGCCCAAAATTCCTGCGGCTGTCCCGATTATAGAGATAGCCGTCAGGGCTTTTTCAGGTGTGCTAAAAGTCAAAAAAAGCAGTGCGGCGATAACGCCGATCAATACCAATATCCCCAGTTTTGTTGAGTTTTGACTAAAATCAATGCGCATTTTATCCAGCCGCCATTAAGAGCCATGCCGTGCCGCTATTGATAAACTGTGCATAGGCGTTAAGGGTGGCAATCGTTGCATAGGTTAATGCCCCGGCAATTTGTTCAGTACTGGCCGGATCAATAGTCACCGCAAAAGCGGCGGCATCGGTTTTCCTGACAAATAATTTTGAGCCGGGGGGGATGTTGCCGGTGAAGGGGAGGATGAGCGTTACCGCTACGGTATTAGGCACAAAAACTGCCAAATCACCGCCGCCAAAGTCGCCATTAGCCAGGGTTACTGTTGTACCTGCGGCAGGCAGGGTTAGGGTGCGTGGGCCTTCGTTGTTAAAAACATCAATAAGGACACTTACGGTTGCAGTAGCCGCCAGTTCGGCTTTGGCTGCAAAGCCGACAAAGTACGCACCCAGTATCGGGAGGGTATTCACTTGTTTGAGGGTGGTATCCCACCATAATTTCTGCCCGACGGTAGTGGCCTGGGTGGTATTTTTAGCCAGTGAAAAAACACCCTCTTTAGCAACCGCGCCCGTGCCGCCTATGGCAATGGTTACCAGGGCGATGCCGCATTGCTCGCTGCCGATAACGACTACGGATCCACTGGCAATAATTGCACCTGTAGCATTGATATAATCAATGACATCGCCGTCTTGTATAAAATTTTTAGTCATTTTTTTTAGCCTTATGTCTGGAGTTTATTGGCCCAGGCAATAACCGCAGTTTTGCCCAAGCCCTAGTCATTAAGCGCCGGTATTCTTTTGGGCGCCGCGATAGTCAATGGCCGCCACACCGTAATCCAGGCGGACTTTCCATTGCAGGCCGTCAACTTCAAAGCCTTGCATACTGTCAAGGAAGGGTTCTTGCTCCCCATTGAGAAAAGCGACTTCAATAACCGGGGCTTCATTGGGGTCAGCAAAGCCGTACCATTCGGTTCCGGTAATGCGTGGCGAGTCGATCACGTCACGAAACAAACCGCGCACGCGGTTAGGGCTTTGTAGTTTGTTGGCGGTGTCAGGGTCGTACTGTGCATCGTTAGTCACCCGTGCCTGGCCGCCAGACGCCATGCCACCCAGCCATAAGGCCGGCCTTAAATCAAGATAGTCATTGCCGGATATATCCATTTGTTTAGCCATGGCGATACGTAATGCTTCTGTAGATGTGACTGAAACAACCGTTCCGGTGCCGGTCAAGTTGCCATGTGAGGTATGGAACAAAGCGATGCCGTCAGACATAACGGGGTTGCTGGCCAATAATGCATAAACGTCCGCTTCAATGGTGCGTCGGGCGGCGCGACCGAGCATTTGTGACAAACCGATAAAGGCACCCAAATCATCATTGATGATGGTTTGGCGGCTGATATTGATCACATTGCCTTTGGTTGTTGCGGTGATCGTTGCCCTTTCGCCATCAGGAATGGTTTTGTTTTTGATCTCGGAATTTTCGCCCAAGGCATCCAGATTACCGAATGAGCCCAACCGGTAACGGTTATGCGCCCTAAAGTCAGTGACCGACCCTACTGAACAAAACCGGCTCCAGGTATCAGGGGCAACCGCATAGGCTTGTTGCAGGGTTTTATGCATGGCATTTTCCAACAGTACCGGAAAATCAGAGCCGCTAGTGGTAAAGGCACGCTTGACCATCTCGCGTTCATCCAGGCCACGGGCATTGACACCGGCTTTCTCAAGACACAATTTGGCGATTTCAGTCATTCTCATGCCGCGAAATTCGTTACCGGCATCCATCTTGTCAACACCGGCACGGCCACGGATAGCATTGACACCGGCGATGATAAACTTGTCACGTTCATCCACGGTGGTCGTGCCATCACTGCGGGTACACCCGGCATCAACTGTTTCCGACCAGTTTTTAAGCATTTCATTTCTGGCATCTTCGGCGCTGGTGCCGCGCTCAATAAAGCCGGTGATTCCTGCCTCTGTGGTACGCGATAACTTACCGAAGCTGCGAATAGTCAGTTGACGTTCGCGTTCCATTTTTCCACCTTCAGCGCGAATAGCTGTTTCATCAACTGGCTTACTCTCTGGCGCAGGTATTTTTTCTTTAACTTGTTCAGGCATAGCCCTGTCCTCTTTACTGGTAATTGTTACTAAATGAATGTCGCCTTCACTGCGCACTTGTGCGCCGGGATCGGCAGGTATGGTTACTAAAGAAATTTCCATCGGTTCCCAGTCAATAGCCAAATAAACCGGAATACCGTCTTGTAGATCAGGTTGTCTTTCCAAGCGTTTAATGTGATAGCCGATGCTGACATTTCTTAATATCCCGGCCTTTACGTCAGCGATAATCGGGGCTATTTCAGCCCGCTCGCTAAACTTGACCAGGGCGCGGCCTTCACCGTCCTGAAGCCAGGCCTTTTCAACAACGCCGATTACATCACACAGGCTATCGCTACTGTGGTTAGCCAACAAGGGGGCGCCGTTATTAAGGCGATCCAGATTAACGTGCGCCTTGTCCATGCTCAGCTGTTCAATCCAGTCGCGCTCTTCCCAATAATCAGTTTTACGCACCTGGGCACCGGTTGACCACGTCAGTTCGACAGTGCGGCTTGCCTCATCCAGCGTCGTTGGTATAAAAGCGGCGCGGGTATGCAGCTTAGGGAGTTTTGTTTGTTTGTTTGCCATTGGTTATGCCTGTTTGTTGTAGTTGGCCTTGGCCAGATAATTTACGGGGGTCGCTATCCAGGACTATACCCAGTTTATCGAGCAGCGCATCGTCACTGGCCTTTTCAGTCAGGAATTGTTCCGGGTCGTAACCTTGCTCTCTGATGGCTTCAGATTGTGTCTTCAATCCGGCACGGATAGCGTCTTTAATGGCGGGTATCTCCCGAACCGGATCCATCATCATTCTTTTTGGGGGTGTCCACTCGACAGTCACCTCGGTTATCTGTGCCATCGCAGCAAACCAGACGGCAACGCCCTCACAGAGTTGTGGGATCAATAGCTGCCATAGCCACGAATCAGTACTGCGGCCGAATTCTTGCCAGCCCATGCGGGCTGAAGAAAAGTTGACCTGGGACATGTCGCCGGTCAGGGCTTCGTAAGTAATACCTAAACCGGCAGCGATTGCCCGCAGGTTGGCCAGTGTATAAGGGCCGTAATCGTCGGCTTTGGGCGGGTTGGAAAACTCTATCCGGCGATTGGGTTTTAAGGTGTACATCGATCCAGGTGTTAATTCTGAAACGTCACTAAATTCGTCTTCGGTTTCGCCGGGTTCATCGGTATAGATAAAGGCGGCAAACAGATTAGCCAGTTTTTGACGGTTTAAATACGCGTCTTCATAGATATCCAATTCGCGCAGGCGAATCATTACCGGTGCAAACCAAGACACACCACGCTCTTGTCCAGGACGATCAGGGCGAAAGACATGAATCACTTCACTGGCAGGAACGCGGGAATAGCTGCCGCTAAATGCGCCGTAAAAGCGGCCGGTGGAGCCTGGGTGGGATTTATAGATAAGGTAAGCAACGCGCCGGCCAATCACATCGTATTCAATGCCGTGCTGAACATAGCCCCCATTAGCCAAGGGTCCATCGGCATAGGTATAAAGATAATCCGCTTCCAGCACTTGTAATTGAAACGGCACTGACAGGCCATCGGAAGCACGGCGGGGGCGCAGCCTAACCAGGCATTCACCTGACTCAACCACGGCCCGCATGACAATTTGCTGAATACCATAAAAATTATGCATACCCTGCGCATCACACTGGGTTGATTCTGCCCAAGCTTTCCAAAGATCTTGGGTGCGCTTTGCAGTTTGTTGGCTTTTTGAATGCCATTGGGCGCGAATGCCATAGCTCACGGTGTTATTAACAATGACCGACAGCCCTTTATTGGCCCATGGGTTGTTACGGACTAAATCCCGCGCACGATTGCGGATAACGGACGCGTTGACGATTGCCGAGGTTGCATCAGTAGCCGGGGTGAACCAGTTTTTGGTGCGGGTGGTGCCTATACTGGCAGCCTCATAGCGGCGCTTGACAGGTGCGGTATCGTAACGGTTATTGGTGGCGGTTTTTTTGTTGCCAACCAAGAAAGCAATGGCTTGAGAGATCATGCTCATAGCCCTTTTCCTGTGGCGATATTAATAAGGCGGGGTCTGGCGGTAGTTGGTGTGGCAACGCCCAGTTCTGCACGCATCGTGTCGCGTAACCGGATCATCTCAGCCAGTGAGTGATAGGTTATGCGTCGATCATTGAATTGCACAGACAAGGCGCCTTGTGCAATTGCAGTTTCGAGTAAGTCTAATTGGTTTTTAGTAAATGCCATGGTGCTATGATGGCGGTTTTAATTCTCATAAAATAGGCAAAAAATGAGAATTTGTAAAAAATAATTAACGGGGCTTGCGCAATGATGAGGATTGCTATTTGAGCGGCATGGCATCACGCGCAGCTCCTGGGCAATGCCATTGCCGCATCTATAGCAGGCCTTATATATGTGAGAAATGGGTTTCGGGAATTTCGCCTATAGGCGAAAGTGTGGATTGGACTTCTTCGGCCTTGGTCAGGTGACCCTCTAAAATCCTATAAATTGTTTTTGGTGATAGCTGATAACGCTTTGCCAGATGATCAACCGTTGCACCGGAACTATGCAGGCTATTTATCTCGCTGTTTCTCATATTGAAATTATTAGTTGGTATATATAGCCGCTCTCCTCCAAAATTTTTTATCAATGCAAAAACTACATCAACGGCTTGCTGATCATCACCAATGACTCCAGCGACCACGCGGCGCATTTCTTGTATTATTCCGGTCATAATAGTTGGCTGTTCCTTTTGGGTTTTTGAAGTACAGGGGGGGTTGGTACAACCAAGCCACGCATTTCACGGGCTTCTTCTGCATTAATCACATTACAGTTTATGTCCAGCGGTGCGGCCCACGCCGGTGGGTTCTGCCAGTTAAAGCTTTCGGCATTGATGCCAAGTTTCCAGCAACAGGCCAAAATATAAACGCTTAAATCCAGTGATTCATTACGCTTTCTGATGGGTATCCATTTGCCGTTATCCTGACGGGTCTCTGCTTGCAGCTCGTCGTAGTAATCATCGGCCAGCCATTTGGAGAAATGTAAATACATGCCGCCGGGTAAAGTGCGGCGCAATATGGAGGCGACAATATCTTTAAAAAAATCGGTGGCCAGTAAATAAATAGGCACATCTTTCATTTTTCTTCCGATCAGATCCTTACCGTAAGAGCGGGTTATTGGCACCTCGTTTTTTCCGGAACTACCTTTTATCAGGATTACTTTATTGCCTAATCCGGATTTTTTAAGGCGGCGGTAAAATTCATAGGCGTTGTTGGTGGTGTCACCTTCGCCACCGGTATCAATAGCCGTTAAATGCACCAGCATTTTTTTGCCGTTGTGGGTGCGATAGCTGGATGAGATAACTTTATCAACCAACACCTCCCAGTCTTCTTTGTTGCTGCCTGGATTAATATGGCGTATTTTATCACCTTCATCAATAAAACAAATTTCAAAGCGGTCAACTATCCACTGTTCAAGGCCTACGCCAACAGCATGTACCTCAACAACAAAGCGGGAATTTTTACCGTTTTGGATGTCGACAGAAGCCAGTAAAACACGGGCCTGATTGGGGACATAATAACGCTCAAGGGCTTCGGCCCTGTCTGATAGGCCGGTATAAGCATCAAGTTCAGCCAGGTGCCGTGGGATATACGGTGCGCCAAAGTTGACGTTGATTGTTGTTTTGAGGTTTTGCTCGGAACCGGTGATGTCGTATTCGCGGTGGCCTTTTAAAAACCGTTCTACCAGGGCTTCAGGGTTAGAGTAGGCGGCAAAGATACCGGGAAACCAAAAGGAAGCGGTGCTGCTTTTTATGGGTTCACCAACGACTTTTCCATTTTGGATAGTGCAGCCTTGAGGAACCCAAAGGCCGGTATTGTTCATGGCCTGTTTGTGTACAACATCAATCAGACAGCCATTTTTAGTGCAGACAAATTTAACTGCGCGATTAATACTGGTTTCCGTTGCGCCAAACAAATCGCGGTCATGGATAAAATCTAAGCCTGATTCAGCGGGGGGTGGCATGTAGTATTCACCGCACTCTGGGCATTGGACATACCAGCGGCGCATATCGCCCATGTTGAACAAGGAAAGTGCGCCGCCACACGGAGGGGCTTCATGGTTAAAATTGGTTTTATGCTTGGGATCAGTCACTTCAAAACCGGGCGAAGTTTCCACCAAGGTCATACCGCGACTTAAAAACTTTGCGGTACGCTGGCCTGCCAGTGCAAAAGGCGATCCCTCCCCATCAATGTTTTGGGTCATGCGGTCATAGTCAGTGATCAGCACATACTTAAGCGGTTTTCCTGACAGCTCGTTGATCGACGGCCAGCGCTGAAACAATATGACGCCGGATTTGAAAACCTTGTCATAGGTATTGTCGCTTTTACTACCCGGGGCCAGTTCTTTTTTAAGATCGGCACTGTCCCGAAAAGCGCGTTTGATAACTTGGGTATCAAAGTCGCGGGCAGTACCTTTGGTTGTTTGCATGATCATAAAGTCAGCGGGATCACATTTGATCACATAGGCCATAAAATTAGTGATGAGGCCTTGTGTTTTTCCACTTTGGGCAGGCCCCACAAAAATTACCGAGCTGTAATCCCTGCTGGTCAGGCAATCCATGGGCTCAATCATGTAGGGTGTTAGTTTGGGATCCCATTTATCAATGCCGCCATTGGCTGTCCTTATCTTTACATAGCGCATCGCCGCTTCAGTCACTGTTATCCGCTCAGGTGGCCTGATCATTTTTGCTATATCTTGGCGAATATCAACAGCAGTCGTTGTCATTATGCTTCTGCCACGGCTTGCGCCCATTGTTCTCTCAGGGCATCAATGCGCCCTTCAATGCTGGAGATTATCTTGTGGTCAAGGTGGTGGTCACGCTCCAGGATATCCGGTAATGTCTCCAGGACCTGTAAACCCATTTTTGCAATGGCGGCCATTTGCTCACGTGAATCATCAGAGCCAACTGCCAACCCTGATTCACGTTCAAACTTGAGACGTTCGTTTTCTGAGCGATACCAATCTGCGCGTTCTTTAGGCGACATTTTGGCAGGATCATTCATACCGTTGGCTGATGTATCAGGCATCAATATTGCCCGAGCCGCAGCACAGACGCTATAAACCGGGAATCCCCGTTTTTCACCAGATGGGTTTACGCCAGCGGCTCTCAGTCGGCTTTGTACGGTTTCCCGGGCAATACCAAACTCCCGTGCAAACTGACTTAGCGACCAGCTAAACCAATCGGTTTGGGAAACAACCTCACCTGCCATTAGAAAAAACAAAAAATGTAATAATCATATAGTAATCATGCACTTAATTAACACATATAACCTATTAGTTGAGACTTATAAACCCCAAAAAACTCAAAAATATCGCGTGACATACCCGCGATGGACGGTTAGCCCAGGGAAGTACCTTGGCACCCGGGGTAGCCGCCAATCATTGCCAAAATCAGACAGTCAAAAAATGGTTAGCACGATTAATCCAGCCCGTCAAAAATACCGATTGACTGGCGTCGTTATCAACGATGTTTCGATAGTGTTCTTTACGTGCCAGACAAATAGACCGCAACACATCCGCCTTGTACACATTGCAGGCAATCACCGCCGACTGATAACTGTGCGGCCCCAAGTGACCATCCACCACAATGGGAGAGCCCAGTTTATGAATGACCCGCTGCAAAAGCTTAATCGCAGTGACCGGCCCCATATTCACCGCCATATCAAACACCACCGGTTGAATAAGCTCAGGCAAAAGCCAAATGCCAGGTGCAATAAAATAGTTCGCCTCATAAATGTCTTCAGCCTCGGACTTGCTTAACCAACGAATATCCCCTCGCTCCACATCATGACCGCGATACGCCGCCAATGTTTTCAAAGTAATGCCGTACTTGGTGGGGCCGCCTTTATCAGCCTTATGATCCACATAACCACCTTCCCGATCCAACAAACCACCGATCAATTGTGCAAACTTCATTTTTTCACCTTATCAACATGTAAACCCAAAGCCAGACTAACCGCACCCGACTCAATAATTTCACCACTGCCCAACTGAACCACCATGCCCGCAGGCTTGCCAAACGCCTTGTTCACTGCCAACAACCAATCAGCCAAGGCAGGTGCCTCGTTTTTTATTATTTCCCATTGTTGGCGCTTTTTATCCATCACATCACTCATATTTAATTTGTGCAGGGTAAAAAAAACCTGTGCTAGCTAGTGTGCAAGCTAAAAAATACATAACATCTTGATTATTAAAACGTGTGCAGGTGTGCAGTGTGTGCAGGGTATAAACTTCATTTGAAAACTTAAAAACAGTCGTCGCACACACGCACGCACACGGGCGAGTGGGTTTAACCCTGCACACCCTGCACAGGCCACGCCATGCATGGGTTTATACCCTGCACACCCACACTGCACACACTGCACACCCTGCACAGCCATAATGGCAAGCATCATTCGCCCTTATACTCTTCAAAAGTATGATGAAATTCATCCACGCAAGCGCCCAGCCATGCCTTTATCTCCCTGCCAAACGGCACCGTCTCAATGCCGTCAGGAAAAATAAAGGTCTGTGGATTTTTGGTATCCTTGCACTGTGATGTCATCCGTTGACGGTCGGATGTACAATTAAACCGCTTTAACAGCATATCAACCATCTTGATGATACTGCCCGGCTTGACCCCTTGCTTTCCGCACCATACCTTGTAAAGCTCATAAAACATCGGACTTAGCACAGGCGCTAAAATAACCGGCGAGCCATGGCCCGGCCAGCCTTTTTCTGGCGGAGTATTAAAGCCGCCAATAAGCCCCTTGCACCAATCCTCATAAAACCGACTAATCGTATCCTTTGACAGATCAATCAAATCTTGCTTGGCGGTTGTCATCGGTGGTGGCGTATGCTCGTTAAAATCCCCCAGATCCACCTGCAACAAATAATCATGAAACGCCGCAACGCCGCCGCTTGCCTTCTCGACTGCCACCGTCTTATAAAAATCAGCCGTCAACTTTTCCGGAGTCCAAATCACCGCATGACGCCGATCATCTTCTTCAAGCACAACAGGCATTCGTTCATTCGACAAAAACACCAGGTTGACGTGATTGCGTTCCTCATACGCCATCAGGTTCTTCGGGTTAATCCGTATCCAATCGCCGGTGATAAAGCTCTTCAATTTGTTTTTGACATGATACAAATCCGACCTCGCCACCACCTCATCAGCAATTAAAAACAACTTCTTCGAAGCCCAGTCATTAAACTTGTCCTCGATGGCATCCTGCCCGATAATCCTGCCATAACAACCATAAATCTCCATGACCACCTCAAAGACCAGGTTCTTACCTGTCCCTTGTGGCCCATGCACCACCACCGCCGTTTTCATCTTGGCACCGGGATGTTGGATCGGATAAGCCAGCCACTTGATCAACCAATCAAACAACCCCTGAGCAGTATCCGACTCCTCATTGCCGCACATATACTTAATCAGGCGCAACAACTGGCTGCAATCCCCCTTAACCGGCACCGTAGGCCAGCCAGACCACAAATTACAAATAACCTTGCTGTCCCTCCCCCCCGGATCAAACCCGACATTATCAATCCCTACGATCTTGCGGAATGAAGAGGACTGCCATTGCTTGGCATAATCCCGCGATATGCAGGCATCAATCATATCGGACTGTTTCAGCATAATCCGCTTGTCAAAATCAAACACCGTGCCGCCATGCCCATAAATCAGCGCGTACCGCTCCAACAACTCAACCGCACTGGAGATCGGCACAAATTCAGGTGGCAAGGTCTCGACCGGTCTTTTAGCGGCCAACAATGGTTTGGCGTTGGCACGGATATACTCAGCCAATGCCTCAGCTTTTAAACCGTCCTCAATCGCGTCGGCAATATCCCACCCGCTGACCCGATCGCCCGGCTTGGGTATCACCATCATCCACACCCGACATCCCAAACCCACCAACTTATCGGCAATCTGGGTAGCGGCCTTGATACCAGGTTGCTCAGCCTCAGGCAACAACACACCAGACTTATCTTTTTGCGCATCACAATCCGGCCAAATAATCACCTTGTGGCCTGCCAGCGGCGACCAATCAATCTTGCTCACCGCCTTACTGCCACCCGGCCACGTCAAACACGCCAGCTCGGGTAGCTGTTCAGCGGCGGCATCCGCGCACTTCTCACCTTCGGTAATCAGTACCGTTGCACCCGGTTTTGAAGACAACCGATCCAGTCCGTACAAATAGCGAGGTTCTTTAAAGCCCATCCACCGCCACTCTTCTTTGCCGGTTTCAGTATTCTTACCCCACGTCAACGGCAACACTTCCTTACCGCCACTGGAATTTAAAAACCGGAACATATAGCCCAGAACAGCGCCGGAGAAATTCCGATAGACCCAAACCGTTTCCGGAAGCCCGCGCACCAAATGCGCCTTGGGGGGTTCCGGTGCATCCACAGGCGGCACTATCGACACCCATTTAGGCTTCGCTTTCTTGGCCTTTACCGGTGGGAGCGCCTCGCCTGGTTTATCAAGTCCCAGCATCTCAGCCAACTCCTTACCGGCAGCGCCTTGATCGTTGTTGTGGAAGAGGTAGGCATACAAAGACACCGGATCAGAACCGCTATCACCACACGCAAAGTCAGACCAAATACCTTTATGCAAATTAATCGAAAACGAACCAGCATGGGTATCGTTACGCGTAGGATTGATTGACGCATACTCACCGCCCGACTGCTTGCCATCCGGCAACCATTGCTGGCAATAGGACGCAAAGTTTCCCAACAGCACCGCATTGATGCCGTCAAAATTAATCTTGTGTGCTTGTGTTTTCATGCCTGCATAAACCCGGCAACAACCGCCGCAACGTCCCGCAGCAAATCAACCACGGCATAATCATTGTTAATCAACACATCATCCGCGTGTATCTGGATGCCTGACTCGCTTGGGTGACCATCATCAGACACCAGTCCCCCGCGATCAATATGGATAACCAGCCCGCCCAGGCTACGGATCAACGCCGCCTCATTCTCAAAGCGCACATCATCAAAAACCAGATACTCAGCGGTTTCAGACACCAGGCGCTTACTCATCCACATTGCCCAAATATCCGCATGAATGGTGTCACGTCCCCACTCTGTACCCAAGGTTTGCATAAGATGACGGGCAGAGACGCCCAATTCAGGAATGACAACCTCTTTATGGGTCGTCATCAGTTGTTCAATGTAATCTTGCTCAAGATCAAAGCCTTGTAGCAAAAACCAAACAATATCCTTGATCGGCTCAGCAAACGACAGTTTTTTAAAACTGTTGCCGACCAGATAATCGGCTGATGTGCTTTTGCCCGACTGCTTGGGGCCGGTGAACGCTATGATTGTTTTATGCTCGCTCATTTTATTATTCTAGGTTAGTTAAAAAGAGCCCTGGTAATTACTCCAGGGCTGTCAAGTGGGGTCGGACAGGGTCGGGCAGGGTAAATCAGTGCGGTCAGCGCCGCTTATGCGGCTTATAATGATGGTAATAGTCGTCATCATCGTCATCGTCACTGGCGGCTTTAATCAGCAACCAGAGCGCACAACCGATAGCGCCAAAGACCAGCACCAGCAAACCGCTTATTTGAATTAAGTTCATAATGGATAAATAAAATAATTAAAAAAATCAAGCCGCGTGATGATCGTCGTCA
>CAIQND010000713.1 GCA_903873045.1 uncultured Methylococcaceae bacterium
CTAATAATCTCTGTAGGTCGGGTTAGGCGCTAGCCGTAACCCGACACAGATAGTACGATTTGTCGGGTTACGCTCTCGCTAACCCGACCTACGCGTCTGTAATTAGAAAAAGTGTAAACCGATGAATGAAGGATGCCGATTTTTGTGTCATATTTAAGCCTCATTTTATAAGAAATATTAATGGTTAATTTAAACATTTACCGCTAGACTGCATTTTTTGAACACTTTAATCATAAATAATATGGCTATGTCTTGGCAATACCAGCCATGTCCAATCAAGAGTTTTTTGTGCTACCCACTTTAGATGGGACAAGAAAAAAGGCTTAACCTTAAACTTAAACTGTCCCGCCTTAAGTAGGTAGCCGCCATATTGACGAGTAGCCTTGTTCCTGCCTCCTGCTTTCAGGGAATAAATCCTCAGCTCGACACGGGATAGTCAGACCGATTACTGACTATTGGTGACTACGCCGAGCTGGGACTCAGCGTTCCCGAAATCAATAGGCCCGTTTTATTTATTTGACCCGGTTTAAATTGATAACCAAAAAACCGTAACTATTATCTCTCCATTAACTCCAGGCGACCTATACTTTACGTAGGTAAAAATGTAAATTTCTTAAAATTTCTTTTTTCCATGCAGGCGGCCTAGTCGCTATGGGTTTTGCTCACCGGATTAAACCAACGTAAATAACGGAGCCTCCATGTCCTTGTTTAAACAACTGTTACTGTTAATATCGGTCTTTTTTTTAATACTTTTTAGCGTCAATTTTACGCTAAGCATCAACAATATTAAAACCTATCTGGAAGTTGAATCGCAAGGCCACGCTCAGGATACGGCAACCTCGCTGGGACTATCGCTAAGTCCCCACATGACTAACACCGCCGACCCCATCATTAAGACACTGGTTAGCGCTATTTTCGATAGGGGGTATTACCAGGAAATTCGATTGGTTGATGCCAACGACAAGGAGTTGGTTTCTCTCAGTAATGATAAAGGCGTTGAAGGCGTGCCAAATTGGTTTATCGATTATTTACCGATGACCCCAGTCATGGCGGAAAGCGAAATCAGCTCTAACTGGCTGAGGAGCGGCGTGGTGTATGTGACCATAAATCCTTCTTTTGCTTATAGTAAGCTCTATAAGCAGGCAAAAACTTCGTTTTACTATTCGCTAATAACACTGGTGGTTTCAATTGGTTTGTTAATGCTGTTATTACGGATAACATTGGCATCCTTAAAAAGAATTAATGAATGTGCGCTGCATATTAGCGAAGGCCATTTTGAAACGATAGAAAACCTGCCTTGGACCACTGAAGTTAGAAATATCACGGTCTCGATAAATGCCATGTCGCGAAAAATAAAAAGCTCTATTATTACGCTTAACAACAAACTGGATGAGATGGGTGCAAATTTATTGCGCGACGATTTAAGCGGGCTTTATAAAAAATCGGTGTTCGAAACCGATATGATGAATCTAATGATGGCTTACAGTCCGGCTTATTTAATGATCATCAAGGTAGATAGCTTACCTGATCTCATTAAAGATCGAGGTGATGACGCTATTGACCAACTACTGCAAGCGTTTGCCAACATCTTGAAACAAACCGCCGAAAGGTATCCAGAAGCCCTCATAAAAATCTACCGTTTTTACGGCGGTGAATTTGCAATGCTGGTTAATAACGGCAACAGAGAAAAAATTGAAGCTATCGCTAAAGCATTAAGCAATGATTTTTTAGAACTGGGCGAAAAACAGTCAAAAGCTGATTTGGCGCATATTGGTGTCGTTCGTGTTAATCCAGTAAGTACCCCGGAAATGATGCTCGATTCTGTGCATGAGGCTTATGAACAGGCGAGGTCTATCGGTGCAAATAGTTATTACCTGCGTGCCGATGATAATTTTGCCAAGGACATTAGGGAATGGAAAGAATTGGTCTTTAACTGCATTAATAATACCGACTACTCGCTGTCGTATGTAGGACAAATCACCAGCTTTCAAACGGGCCAACTGCTTATGGAAGAAACAATTATTCAAGTACGTGACAAGAACGGCCAATTAGTCGCCATTGGGCCTTTTGTTGCAATGGCCGAGAAACTTGCTAAAATTATCGATCTTGATAAAGGTGTCATCAGCCAGGTGCTTGATCATATCCTAAGCACACCAATTTCCCATGCCATTGCCGTTAACTTGTCCATCGACACCATCAAAAATATCGACTTTCGCCTTTGGCTGGAAAAGCTCTTCAAAAACAACCCATTGGTAACCAGGCAACTGGTGTTTAGTTTTTCAGCGTATGCAGTTACCAAGGAGCTGGAAATATGTCTCGATTTTATTAAGGTGATACATCAATGGGGCGGCCGAGTTATGATTAAGCGTTTTGAGTCCCAATCAATGTCGCCTGAAGTTACAAAAAAACTTAATCCCGATTTTATCCGGCTTGCCAGAGAAATAGGCAAAGGCATCAGTCTTTCTCCACAAAAGCAGGAGTTTGTGCAGGCTTTACGGCAAATGGGTGATTTGTTGGACATCATTGTGCTTGCTGAAAATGTTCAAACTGAAAATGACTACTACTCTTTAAAGGCGACAGGAATTACCGGTGCCAGCCGTTAAATATCGACTACTGATCGGTTTCATTATTGTTGTTATTGTGAGTCTTGGCGTTATCCGTGGTTTTTTTTCAGAACCCGATAAAAATGAAAATTGGTTGCCGCTTCAACCCGTTATGCTGGATAAGATTGAGCGCAAATATGGCCCTGCGGCAAGGCAACGCTTTATTGATTGGCAACAACTGATGGTTACCGGAAAAACGCTTCCAGAACGAGACAAACTACAACACGTTAACGATTTTTTTAATCGTCATATCACCTTTTCAAGCGACCTTGTTGTCTGGCTAAAAAA
>CAIQND010000714.1 GCA_903873045.1 uncultured Methylococcaceae bacterium
ATTTCATTTTAGGGATTTGCTTGGGCGACAAATCAAAACTGACCGTGCCGCGTGCGCCTAACAGCGTATGCTGAACCCCATCGACATTAAAATAAATAGTCGCGGAGGTGCTTGCCGTCGTACCAAAATTGCTGTTGGGGACATAAATCACATTAGGCGAGATGGTAAAAGTACCGGCAAGTGCTGCCGCCACAACCAGCCCTTTGTTGAGCGTTGCCACTTTAGTTGAGAACACAAACTTAACAATTTCATACTTAGTGGTATCTGTTCCAAAAGTAATGGTCATGCCGGTATAAAGATCATCGGTTGCCCCCACGGACAAGGTGACGGTCGTCGCATTCTGCAAACTGGCTACAGTCGTCGTCCCGGTGATAGCTACGGTCGTAAGATTTTCCGTAAAATTACAGGCCTTCAGCAACACACCCCATTCCGGTGCTGTCCCCGCCACCCCTGAACCGGCTATTTCGGTTTCAAAGCTTACACTCGCATAGTTTTCCACCCGGATAGCGCCTGAATTGGCAAAATACGGCCGGATAAAGTTCCGGTCGACTGACGACCCCTCCAAGGGCGACAATTCCAAGCTGGTGCATAACACCGCATCGGTAGTAACAGGCACTGAATCAGTGCCATAAACAGATTCCAGCTTGACCAGAATCAGGCGTTTTTTAGTGGATAAGGCCATTAGTTGACTTCCTCAAGTGGTGGTTGGCTAGGCTGGGCAGGCGGGTTGTTAACCGCTGCGGCTTTCGCCGCCTGCTCAGCCTCGTATTGTTCCTGCGGCACCCGGATGCCTTTTTCGGCATCAATGATGTACGTGCCCGGGAGTCCTGTGTATTGATCCTGCATATTAAATAGCCCTTATGAATTGATGGGTGATAAACGTGTCTTTCCAGATAAAAAAGCCGTTGGCAAACGAGACCAACGCCCCGCCGCCATACTCCAACGGATCAGCGCCAGCCTCCGGACACCAGCCCAACAACGCCGTTTTTAAAGCCGCTTGCAGGGTATAACTGGCATCGGCGGCATCGCCCCCGCGTGCGTCTTTGACATTGCGCACCACAACCAGCACGGCAAACGTGACCGTCAGCCGTTGCATAATGGCATTCGCCAACTGGCTTTCAGCGGCAGTCACGCGTTCCTGAAAAATGTAACAGCCCGAGTCAGTCAAGCGCCCCGCCATCACATTAGCCATATCCGCAGCCCCCGCCACTTCTTTAAAGGCCGGTATTTGCGTTCTGATACGGCTTTCTATTAGCGGGCGCAGGTTAGGCATTAATAGCCACCGTCACGGCCAAACACTGCCGTGTTGGAGACAAACTGGGCACCCGCACTGGCCGGTGCCGCCACCGCACCCAGTACATCCGCCCCCAAGCTGATTTTGCCCATGCCGACCTGCTCCAAATATTTGACCGCATCGGTATAAGCCGTGCGCACCGGATCTATCATCTGGTTTTTATACAAAAAATACCGCGCAATATCACCGGCCATCCGCTCAAAATTGGCCGGAACCACCGCCAGCGGCAGCGGATACACCGTTAAATAACTGTTGATTTTAGCGTCGGCATCACTGAGCGCCTTGGCGATAACCGTGGTATCCATCGCGCCGGTATTGGCGTGGTCGGTGAGCAGGATTAATTCCTGCGCACCGATTTCAAGGCTTAAAACGGCTTGGGTGCAATAAGTCATGAATTAATCAAGCTAACTGTCCGCCATGCCAAATCCTGATAGCCCTCGGTACATAGATGATCGCTCGGTAAGGTAACGGTTGTCCATGAGGCATTGGTTACCGGATTTAGTGCCCAGCCACCAGTCGCCGTGCCATATATCTCGATGGGTTTAATTACAAAATTTGATAATGTAGCTGCAAAAATGTTTAGATCGGCAATCCACCCCAGTTCTGTTTGGGTATAACCGCTACCCTTTGGAAATATCGTCATAAAAATAACAGCAGAACCCTCTTTTTTGGATTTTTCAGCGACGACTAATGCACGGGCCTTGGCTGTCTCTAATCCAGACTTTGTCATTGCTCCGCTGATAAAATCATTTACCGTGTAGATTATATAGACCGTATAATCTGCAATAATATCTTTTTCCGCACTCAGCAAGCTACTATATACCAAGCTCGTCGCACCCGAGCGGGCACTATTACATACTGTTGCAGGTATTCCAGCTTGGTATAAATATTCGCCCAAATACCCACTAAAACTTAAATAGGGCTTTGTCCCTGATAAATCCTGATTATCGGCAAACCGTGAATCCCCGACGACATTCACTACAAGGGGTTTTTTGTCACACAGAAATTCAACGATAATTGGTAAATGACCGCTACCTGTACTAGGAGGCTGTCCGACAACAAGTCAGGGCTGGAAGCAATTCTACTGTTATCCGGAAAATTTTAAATTTCCAGATGAGTCTGCTTTAAAAATAACTCATAAACTATGCTGCTAATG
>CAIQND010000715.1 GCA_903873045.1 uncultured Methylococcaceae bacterium
TTACTATTGATTTTTTTATCAATTAAGTGTAAAAAGCTTCAAAAATAAACATTATTTAATTTATGCTATAGATGACTGCGTATAGGTGTCATATTTTGTCTTGACAAGATTTGCCAACCCATAAGCGACCGTTAAAATGTAACCCGCTTGTTTACCATTTGCAGTTATTAAAAATCCTATAGCAACGTTTGCAGAGCAAAATTCAGTCATTAATCCGTACACATCGCTTTCTATTATGTACGGACCACTGTCTGCAGTGCCTGTAGCAACCATCAATGAGGCAGATCAACCATTAATTCATACAAAGCAGCTTCCACTATGTACAACGCATTGTCTACAGTGCCTGGACTAACCATCAATGAGACAACTTAATGATCAATTCGTACACATCAGCTTCCAAAACAGGCACCGCAACGACTGCTGCGTAAGAATTTTAGGCTGCCGAGCACAGATTAACCGGTAATTAGATAAATCAGTCATTGCTTCGTACAAAGCAGCCATCAATTTGCATGAATTAACCACTGCGTCGCACAGACCAACCATTAATGAACAACAGTAACCATTAATTCTTACGGACCAGCACTTCAAACGTGCATAGCAGCAACTGATTCATACAAACCGGAGGTCACAACGCACGAATCAATTAATGATTTAGACAAACCAGCCATTAATTAGAACAAATCAACGACTGATCCGCACAAATCTGTCGTTGCTTAAGCTGGCTTATCCGTATTATAAGCCAGTCAGGTAGTACCTTTTGACACTTTGATCTTATTAGATAGTTAATTAACCATTAGGAGCTTAAATATTATGACCACATCACCTTATATGCCCAATAACGATGATGACAGAGCAGATCTGCTAGAGCATCTCGCGGCAACCTTACCCACTTATGCCGCACTTTTAGAAATTAGCGCCCAAGATTTGGACGGACTAAAAGCAGATTCTGTCTCTTTTCGTTATTCATTGCACACAATGGGTATTATGCAAGCCAACTCTCAAAAATGGACAAACACTAAAAACGAGTTGCGTGATGGCGACTCAGGCAGTGACAGTTGGCCGATACCGCCTTTATTGCCCGAACCGATCCCGCCTATGGTAAAACCCGGCATCATGTCCAGGCTCTCTGCATTGGCAGCGCGAATCAAAACCCATAAAAACTACACCACCGCCATTGGCTATGAATTATGGCTGATAGGTGGCGAACAAAAAATCGACCCCAGCACTTGGCAACCTGTTTTAAGCAGTTATTTGCAGGCGGGGCACCCTGTTATTGTCTGGAACAAAGGTAAAGCCAGCGCAGTGGAAATCTGGGTAGATAGAACCAATGACAACAACTTTGTATTACTTTCCGTTAATACAAAACCCAATGTAAACGACTTAACGCCCTTACCCGCCGGAGGCAGTGGCGCACTTTGGAAATATAAAGCGATTTACCACCTGGATGATCAACCCGTTGGCCTATGGAGCAATATCATTAGTGTGACAGTAGGGGTATAGAATGACCAATACTGCCAAGACTATTGTGTCTCTATTTGAATAGCAATATAGACACATAAAGAAAATCTTCTGGTTTCCAAGCTCCAGAGACTGTGAAAGTATTATCAAAAACAACCAAAATCAACACAAAATAGCAAAAAACCTGCTGTAAGTCATTGATTCTTGGTTTACAAAATCAAAATTCAACCCGAATTTTGGATACTTTCACAGTCTCTCCAGCTTGGGAACCGCGAAGCCGAAGCTCCAGCTTCGCAAGACTGGAAGCCGAAGCTCCAGCTTCGCAAGACTGGAAGCTGGAGCTTGGGAACGAGTACAAACTAGGGATTATCTTTGCGGATTTGTATAGCCTCTTCAATCCAATCATCTATATTATCTGCAATATAGTTATATACGTCTTTGCTGGTTGTATAAGGTGGATCATAAGACTTTGCAATCGTCGACAAATGTTTTTTAGTCGTTCCATGTGTTACATAATATAGAGGGTTAGCTCCTTTTGACGACTGCTTTTCTAGACGATCGGTGATGTTGTGTATATGTATAACTAATACGCCCTTACCTTTATCCCATGATTGAACGATTTCATGGTTTATCCACTTCCGATCTGCAGTATTTGAACCTGCTAGAATGACAGTGCATGTACGGCCTTCCATTTGCTCATCAATCCACTCCTTAATCTTCTTGTCACCACCACCCGTGACAGTTTCCCAATCATTATCCTTAGCAGCTTGGTTGCCTTCAATAGCACCAATATTTCTAATTTTTGAAACACGCCAATTATCCGGTTGATAATGAAAGCTGAAAAAACATTTTCTAGCCATATACTACACTCCTTTATTATAATACTTTATTAAGAACGTCAATTATTACATCTACCTTTTCAGACAGCGGTGTGTTGGAATCTGCCAATTTTTCAATAAGAGGTACAACAACACTGCTATTTTCATAATATTCGTCTGGAGATGCCAGAATCAAATCAGATATTATTTTTGTAGCATAACCAGTACACCCAACTGGAATACAGATATTTCCCATTTCTTTAGAAATTTCAAACTCTCGGATAAGACCGTTGGCATCTACAATTTCATTGTCGACCAGTTTATTTCCAAACAAAAATATAGATATCCCACTTAATGAAATCATTTTTTGCCGATATCCTTCCCAAAGCTCTGGTAGTTTTTTCTTACCTGATTCAAATTGTGGAAATGGCTTAAGGATTAATTGAGATTCAGAATACTTCAATGGTTTATCGTTAATAGCTTCTAATGCGCCATTGATAACGGAACTTCCAACCCCCCATCCAAAACCATTAACAATACGAAAGTTTTGCTCAATAATTTTTTTTGATAACACATGTACAAAACCAAGCGCGTCATTCTTTTTATAAGGCTCGTAAGTTTCAGCACTTCCGGAAATAAAAATGGTTTTCTTTTTAAATCTTCTTTCAACTTCTTCAAGGATGCTGGTAATATCTTGATAATCATCAAGAATTAACGACTTAATTCCATATCTTTTTAAATCGTTAATAACTAACTGTTGCTTTCTTGTGTTGTAATCTAAAGTGGCTTGATCAGGGTTTTGAGAGTCATTTAAACAATGTTTTTTGACTAAGCAATAATGCTGTTTTTTATCATCAGAGAATCTAAAATTCAAACGACTTAAAACATAATCTAAATTTGGATCTGTAAAGCTAAAACCTATGAAAAGAAATGTTTTGGTCGTTAACTCACCCGACAAAGCATTTATAAAAGGTTCGTGAGTTTGATGGTATTGTTCATAATCTTCCTTAGTTAATATGGCTTCAGAAGAATGATTTACGTCACCGTGCATTTTGTAAACTACAACATCGCGCTTAGGTCTATTAGTTAGCAGTTGCTTATTGGTGTACTTGACATCAGTTACTTTATTTTCTTTGGCAAATGCTTGTTCAATTAATTGGTCATAATTAGTTGTCCATATTGATGATATAGGTAACCTAGCAATGATTTTATGATTAAGGGTTTCCTCAGCAATCTCAGTAAATTCTTCAATAATTTTCCTGTTAATCTTTGACCTAGTTCTATTTTCATTTACATGAAACTGGGCTAGAGAAATTAGATCATTTTCACGATCAACAGTTAGTCCTAAGTCATGTGCTATCTCTTGCATCAATTCTGTCCAGTTAACAAATCCAGCAGGTATCGATAATCCTGCACCAGCAAAAACACAAGCAGTTCCTTCATTAAGATCTTTTACGTAATCTCGAATAAATATTTCAATTTCATGTTCAAATTTCACTTTAAAATCCTTATTTTTATATTTATTCAATATACAATAGTTTGGACCGTTTTTATACTATTTGATTTTAAAAAATTGTAAAATCTTACTTAAAAAGTTAAAGTTGTTATTTTTCAAATGGTTACCTTTATGTCGACTCTAATTTCATAAAAGCTACCCGAACTATTGTTCAAAATAAATTAGAGAAAACCCAAACTGACTATCTGATTATGGCCGATTGTGCCAGTTGGTTAACTAAAATTGACAGCCCGCTTTGTATTGGTCTGCTGCTATTTGGAAATGTGGGCTGACTGTCTCTTGTGGGACGGGTGGAGCCGATGGACTTACTTTAATATAGCTGATTTGAATGACAGCTATCCGGAAATATTTCCAGTTTTAATATTTCTGCAATAAAAATGTTATTGTGAAACTAAAGTAACTAAAGTAATATAAATCTTAAAGTTTATATTGAATGAAAAATGTAAGGGGCGGCTTTATGTGATTTCATTAGCCTTCTAAATCTAGCTGGATGTGTTTAATTGTAAGCCGCCCTTAGTCTTCTGGAGCGTTAAGTGAGTTAGGTGTTTAACTTTACCCTAGTTATTTAAGAAGCAAAATTCATTAGCCATCAATGGTAAACGTATGAAAAATTACAATCGTTCGATAATAATTGTTGTTTCACTTCTCTTATTTTGGCTTGTTATGACGGATGCTTTTGCCATAAATCCGAGTGTTTTTAAGGCCTATAACCTAAAGCACGGGGTCGTAATTAGACTCCCAAAGCACTGGCAGATTATTGAAAGCCAACTAATGGATCAGATCGACACAAATACGGAAATCTACACTGGAGTTGGTCAAGGCAATAACGATATTTTAATGGCGGCTAACTTTTATGACGGTAGAACAAAAGCGCCAACCGCTAGTGCACGGGTTTCGGTACGAGTCAAACAAACAGCATCACAAAGCGATATTGCCGCAATGTCTCAGGCGGATCTTGAGGCCGAAGCGAACCAAGCATACCAAGCAACGTTAGCCGCAATGATGAAATCTGGTGATAAGATTACTAGAATCACCCCCTACAAAATACTTAAAGACAATTTATCGGGGTATATATAGACTTTCAGAAATTAAATTTCCAAAATCCCTCAAAAATTCACAAAAATCGTAATAAAACACGTTTAAAATACACGCATTTACAATCCTTATAATAAGCCTAGCAATGATAACCTTTTCCAAAGAATTATTGACAAA
>CAIQND010000716.1 GCA_903873045.1 uncultured Methylococcaceae bacterium
CCCACTTTTTCTGAAATCTCAATCAGCCGGGTGCCTGCCGGTGCGTTAACGGTCACGTTTATATCTTCAAAGGTAATCGACGCTTTCGCCATTTCTATTCTCCTGTTGTGTTAAAAATTGTTAAGCAAGATCAGCTAGATCAATCACTTTAGCTTGCCTTAAACCCATTAGATCCTGGGCCATTTCATGCCCGAATTCTCGACAGGTCTGAATTTCTTCATCTGTCGGAATTAACTTGATGCGTATGCCAGGAATGGGCACACGCAACTTGAGTCCGCGTAAACGATCCTCAACCATTTTTACCCCTTCGCCAGTCCAGCCATACGAGCCAAAAACGCCGCCCAGCTTTGACTTTAGATTGATAACCACTAAAGAAGATAATAAATCCCACACCGGTTTAACCGCATCGCCATTGATGGTGGGTGTGCCAAACAGGATGCCGTCAGCGCCTTCTATCAAATCGACAAACGGAGCTATTTCACTGCCTTCCAGGTCATATAAAGACACGCGGACATGTTCAACCCGCATCGCGCCTTCATAAATCGCCTCAGCCATGCGCCGAGTGTTGCCATAAGAGCTGATATAAAAAATCAGCAGGGTTTTTTCGCCTGCACTGATTTCGCTTTGCAAGGCAGAGCGTGATAATTCGTGATAACGCTGTACATAGCGTTGCGGTTGGTCACGCAATAACGGGCCGTGGGCAGGCAAAATAGCAGTCAACGGTAGCGGCTCAAGCAACACCAGCGCCCGATTAACGTAGTCTTTAAATGGCCGCATGATGTGGGCATAGTAATATTCAAACGAAAAGCGAAAGTCGCCGACGACATCGTTGAATAAACGCACATCACAAAAATGGCAGCCAAACACATCACCTGAAAACAAGGTTTTTTCTTCGACCAAATAGGTGCATTGCGTATCGGGCCAATGTAAATACGGGGTGTGGAAAAATTCCAGGTTTCTGTCGCCTAAGGACACGGTGTCACCGGTGATAACCGGCGTAAAATCAAAAGTATCCTGTTTTAGCAAGGCCTTCAGCATGGATTGTGCTTTTTGGGAAATATACACGCGGGCTTGTGGCGCTCGGCGCATCAGTTCAGGTAACGCGCCGGTGTGGTCGGGTTCTAAATGATTTAAGACGATAACTTTAATTTCGTCATAACACGCCACCGATTCCAAACGGGCAAAAAAATCATTGGCAAAGTTTTCTTTTACCGTATCAATAACCGCGACACCTTCGCTGCCTCTAACAATGTATGCGTTGTAAGTGGTGCCATTGGCGGTTTTTAAAATAATGTCAAAGTTGCGTAAATTAGGATCCAGCGCACCTATCCAATGCACCCGTTCCGATAACGCAACGGCCTGTGGCAAGCCATCCAGCGTTAATACGGGTAACTTACTCATGACTGCAACTGACTGGGTCATGGGTTTTGGGGCAACTTTCCATATCTGAAATAGTCCCGGGTTCAGATAAGCCTATCCAGTTGTCAACGGCTTGCTGATCGAACCCTGCCACAAAGCTATCGCCGACTTGCATTAACGGGCGACGAATCAACAACGGATTTTCCAGCATCAGCACCAAGGCTTCTTGTTCTGTTTGGGTTTCAGGGTCAATCTCGCCGTGTTTGATGGCGGGCGCACTGTAATTAAACCAATCACTTACCTCCATTGCACCAAAGAAACCCCGCAGGCGTTCGGCCTGCCAGTTTTCAGTCAATAAATTTTTGGCAATAACCTGATGACCTGCTGCCGCCAACAGTTTCTTTTGCCGGGTATTGTTTACGCAACCTGGTTTTTCGTAGAAAGTGACAGTAGCCATCAGTCATGTCCTGGGTTAGTGGGACTGTAATTCAGCCATGGCTTCAGCCATTTTTTCCGGCGGAATGCCCGTTAAAGAGCCGGGTGGGTTAATCGCCAGCCCAAACGAATCCAGAATTGCGCCTTCTATCGGGCAAATACTGGCACATTGAAAGACCGGAAAATCACCTTCGCATTCTGTGCATTTTTTGGCATCCACCAAAAAATGCGGTTTGGCCTCATAGATAGCATTGCTGGGACAAACCGGTTCACAGGCAAAACAATTAACGCAAGACTCAATAATTTTTACTGCCATAACAGACTCCTGAAGTAGGATGGGCAACGCATTTTTGCCCACCAATTAACTGTCAATAAGGTGGGCAAAAATGCGTTGCCCACCCTACATTAATTAGGCACTCGCCCTGATGGCTTCAGGTATTGAATCCAACTTGCCCGCTGCCGCCATTTCTTTATAAACCGCCAGAACGGCTTCTTCGATGGGTTCCATGGCATGTTCGCCGTTCGGTGCGATGCCCGCTGCTTCCAGTTGCTCCCACGGTTCATAACCGACTTTGGAACACAG
>CAIQND010000717.1 GCA_903873045.1 uncultured Methylococcaceae bacterium
CCCCTCTTTAACAAAGAGGGGTTAGGGGAGATTTTATTAGATACCTCCCCCTTTTTCAAAGGGGGAGGTGAATACTTTTACAAAGGTAAAGATTAATGAATAAAAATGACCTTGCACCTTGTGCCTTTAATTGATATTGGACTAATTTTTGAGGGCTTAAACTATGAGTGATTTACCAAAAAATGTAAAGTATGCGCTGTCGCATGAATGGGCGAGTGTGGATGATGATAATATCGTTCGCGTGGGTATAACCGATTTTGCCCAAGCACAATTGGGCGATTTGGTTTATATAGAGTTACCTGACGTGGGGCGCAAAGTTGAAGCACAAGAGCAATGTGCTGTGGTTGAATCCGTTAAAACAGCATCGGATTTATTTAGTCCGGTGGCCGGAGAAATTGTTGCTGTTAATTCGGCTTTGGTCGATGAACCCGAGCAAGTTAATGATAACCCCTATAATACCTGGATTTTTTGTGTCAAAGCCGATGATCTGTCCGGACTGGATCAGTTGCTGGAGGCTGATGCCTACCAGTTGCTTATCGAGCAATGAAATTGTTACACCATAACGCGTAAAATTTTTTACAATCAACCTACTTTTTTGAAAGGATAATCAGTAACACCATGGCAAATCCAAATGCAAAAGGGCTTAAACGCCTCATTAATGCATGTTTCTTTTCTGTTGCCGGGTTTAAGGCAACGTGGACGCATGAAGAAGCCTTTAGACAAGAAGTTGTTATGTTTGTAATAACAACACCACTGGCGATCTGGTTGGGGCAAACCAACATTGAAAAACTGCTGTTAATCGGCAGTATTGTTCTGGTTATGCTGGTTGAATTATTAAATTCAGCGGTAGAAGCGGTCGTTGACCGGGTGGGTTTTGAGCATCATGAATTATCCGGCAGAGCCAAAGATATAGGTTCTGCGGCAGTGATGATGTCTATAGCCTGGGCAGCAGTCACCTGGGCATTAATTTTACTTTAAAGAGGAATACCAATGAGTGCATTAATATGCGGTTCCATGGCTTATGACACTATTATGGTGTTTCATGATAAATTTAAAAACCATATCTTGCCGGAAAAAGTTCATATCCTGAATGTATCTTTTTTAGTGCCGGTCATGCGTCGTGAATATGGGGGTTGTGCAGGTAATATTGCTTTTAATTTGAATTTGCTGGGCGAAGAAGCCTTGGCTATGGCGGTCGTAGGGCATGATTTTGAACCTTACAGCCAATGGATGAGCCAGAACAGTTTATCCAGTGAGTTTATTTATATTATGGATAATAATTATACGGGACAGGCTTATATCACCACTGACGAAGACGGCAATCAGATTACCGCGTTCCATCCGGGTGCCATGAGTTTCTCGCATATCAATTCGATTCCCACCGATAGAGATATTTGCATAGGCATTGTATCGCCTGACGGTAAAGAAGGTATGCAGCTGCATGCCGAACAGTTTGTAGAATTGGAAATCCCCTTTATTTTTGATCCCGGTCAAGGCATGCCCATGTTTAATGGCGCAGAACTACTAACCTTTATTGATCAGGCAACCTGGATGACCTTAAACGATTATGAATCCGAGTTAATGCAGGAACGCACCGGATTAACATTAGAGCAAATGGCAGAACGGTTGGAAGCCTTGATTATCACATTGGGTGGCAAAGGTTCCAAAATTTATACGAAAGGTGAGTGCATTATTATTCCTCCGGCAAAACCCAAAGCCTTGTTTGATCCTACCGGATGCGGTGACGCTTATCGTGCAGGCTTGCTTTACGGTTTGATGAACGATTTGGATTGGGACACTACCGGCAGAATTGCGTCATTAATGGGCGCTATTAAAATTGAACACCACGGTACTCAAAATCATTCCTTGAATATGGACGAATTTAAGCAACGTTACCACGAAAACTTTGGTTGTTCATTCTAAGGTGCCGAGCTTTTCATGTTAAAAAATACCCAACAGTTATTAGATCTTATGACCCGTTTGCGTCGACCGGAAGACGGTTGTGCCTGGGATCTTAAACAAGACTTCACCAGTTTGATTCCTTATCTTATTGAAGAAGCTTACGAAGTCGTTGATGCTATTGAGCGTAATGATTTGGATGATCTGCGTTCAGAGCTGGGTGATCTTTTGCTACAGGTTGTTTTCCATTCCCAGATTGCCAAAGAACGCGGCTTGTTTAGTTTTGAAGAAGTGTCGGCCGGTATCTGTGACAAATTGATTCGTCGGCATCCCCATGTTTTTTCCGATGCGGTTTTTAAAACCGATGCCGAACGTCATCAGGCTTGGGAACAAGCCAAAGCCGACGAGCGCCAAGAAAAAAACAAAACGCTAGTACGTCATAGTGTGTTATCTGGAGTGGCAGGTAATCTTCCCGCCTTGATGGAGTGCGAAAAAGTTCAGGATCGTGCGGCGCAGCACGGTTTTGATTGGCCTGATGTGCCGCCGGTTTTTGAAAAAGTGCTGGAAGAATTGCAAGAAGTTAAAGAAGCTTGGGAGTCCGGCGATCAAGCCCATATCCAGGAAGAAATTGGTGATTTGTTACTGGTCGCCGTCAACTTGGCGAGGCATTTAAACGTCAACCCTGAAATTGCACTTAAAGAAAGTACCAAAAAATTCTCCAAACGCTTTCATTATATCGAGCAGCAAGTTGAAGCCTCAGGCCGTAATTTACTGGACTGTGAACTGATGGAACTTGATGCCTTCTGGAATGAGGCAAAGGTATTTTTAAAAAAGGGCAATTAGGAATACGCATGAAATAACTTAGGCATCTTGCTCCCTCTCCCTCTGGGAGAGGGCTGGGGTGAGGGGATGTAAATAGTCTGGTTATCTCATGCACGCTCCTTAATTAATTTACGCTTGTTAAAATATTGAAGTTAAGCTTTAATCACCGTCTGTTTAACCAACGACACATTTGAGGATACTAAAATGGCAACGAAACACACAACTTCTATCTATCAAATCAAAATCACCTTAATCGGTTCAAAACCGCCGATATGGCGGACGGTTTTAGTGTCCGGCGATATAAAATTAGACGCTTTTCACATTGTTATTCAGGTTGCAATGGGCTGGACAGATAGCCATTTACATCAATTTATTGCCAATAAAAACTTTTATGGCTGGCGTGATGAAGATTTGGATATGGACGTGGAAGACGAGACAAAATTCAAATTATCTCAATTATTAACCAAGGAAAAAGATTCCCTGGTTTATGAATACGATTTTGGAGATAGCTGGGAGCACAAAATACTGCTTGAAAAAATACTTCCTTTTGATGCCAACATTGCCTTGCCTGTTTGCCTTAAAGGTAAAC
>CAIQND010000718.1 GCA_903873045.1 uncultured Methylococcaceae bacterium
TCAGGAATTGACGCGCCTCTGGTAATGGTTGAAGTTCATATTTCTAACGGCTTGCCTTCCTTAAATATTGTCGGCTTGCCGGAAACAGCCGTCAAAGAAAGCAAAGATCGTGTTCGGGGCGCACTATTAAATTCCCGTTTTGAATTTCCTGCCCAGCGCATTACCGTCAATCTGGCACCCGCTGATTTACCCAAAGAAGGTGGCCGCTTTGATTTAGCCATTGCTTTAGGCATCTTAGCGGCATCCGGCCAAATCCCCATGGCTAATCTTAAACAATACGAGTGTATTGGCGAACTGTCGTTGGGTGGCGAATTACGCCCCATTAAAGGCGTTCTGCCTATTGCCATACAGGCCAGAAACCACAAAAGAAAATTAATCCTGCCCAAAGAAAATACCGCCGAAGCCGCACTGGTTAAAGGGATTGAAATTATCCCCGCCTTACATCTGTTAGAAGTCTGCGCCCATCTCAGTGGACAGACCCAAATACAAGCCGAATTTCAACAAACCGAACCACCCGCACCGACTAATGAGCTGGATTTTGCAGATGTGCATGGTCAATATCATGTTAAACGGGCGTTTGAAATTGCCGCCGCCGGTGCGCATAATTTAATTATGCTGGGGCCGCCAGGCACCGGAAAATCGATGATTGCTGCACGGTTGCCCACTATTTTACCGTTGTTAACCGAACAACAAGCTCAAGAAACCGCCGCCATTGCCTCCATTAGCGACCAAGGTTTGGATGTTGCCAACTGGCTAAAACCGCCTTATCGCGCACCGCATCATACCGCTTCAGCGGCGGCGCTGGTTGGTGGCGGCAGTAATCCCCGGCCGGGCGAAATATCACTGGCCCATAACGGGACTTTATTTCTTGACGAGCTCCCCGAATTTGACCGTAAGGTATTGGAAGTTTTACGTGAGCCGCTGGAGACAGGGCATATCACTATTTCACGCGCCGCCCGGCAAGTTGATTTTCCCGCCAGATTTCAGTTAATCGCTGCCATGAATCCTTGTCCCTGCGGCTATTTAGGTGATGCTTCAGGCCGTTGTCATTGTACGTCAGAACAAGTCATGCGCTATCGGGCCAGAGTATCCGGGCCTTTGTTGGACAGGATAGACATGCACCTGGAAGTGCCGCGTATATCGCATGAAGTATTACGCAAAGGAGCACCGGGCGGTGAAGAAAGCAGCGCCACCATCAGAGCGCGTGTGGTCGCCGCTCGCAACATCGCCGTAGCACGAAGCGGCAAAGCCAATTCGGCATTATCAGCAAAAGAAGTTAAAAATTTGTGCGTGTTATCCGAAGACAGCCACCAGCTTTTAGAGCAGGCTATGGATAAATTTGGTTTGTCACACCGCGCTTATCACCGCATTTTAAAACTGGCTCGGACGATTGCTGACTTGGCAAACTCAGAGCAGATAGAAACCAAGCATTTAAGTGAAGCGATTAGCTATCGCAAGCTGGATCGTAGTGTGTAGGGTGAGAGATTGCATTACAACTTCAAAAAGGTACGCACCTGTGCTGGTCGGGGTTTGCAATTCCGACTTAAACGTTTGCGGTTTTCAATAACGTTTAAAACGTGAGTAACGGGGGTGCAAACCCCGTCACACTTCGTACCTACTCGGATACCGTCAGCATCACTATAAAATTCTGATGGGCATCAATCGGCTGAGCCACGGAACACCCATAAACCAAAAGGACATTGTTTGTAACTATTCAGTCCCCCTCTTTGAAAAAGAGGGGTTAGGGGAGATTTTATTAGATAAATCCCCCTCAATCCCCCTTTTTCAAAGGGGGAGGTGAATACTTACCATTGTTTTGGGTATATTCATACTGGAAATCGCCTAAACGTACTCATAACGCACTCACCGCAACTGACCTAATACAATGAAAAATATGTACTTGACGACATATAACTAGCAAGTCATAATTTAAGCCATGACTTGGACTGTTCAATTTCACGATGCCTTCGATGGCGAGTTTGACCAACTACCGGAGGCTGTGCAGAATAGTTTGCTGGCTCACGCTGGATTACTGGAACAGTTTGGCCCGAGTTTAGGGCGTCCGCGTGTAGATACCTTAAACGGGTCACGTCACGCTAATATGAAAGAGCTAAGATTTGACGCTGATAAAGGTGTCTGGCGTTTTGCCTTTGCCTTTGACCCCAACCGAGAAGCAATTGTCTTGGTGGGTGGCGATAAGTCGGGTGGTGGAGAAAAACGATTTTATCGGCAACTCATTCAAAAAGCAGATGAACGTTTCGATGAACATATTTTTAGTCTTGAGCAGGTAAGGAAATAACGATGGCTAAGACAGTGAAAGAAAAGCTGGACTCATTAAGCCCCGAGAGAAGGCAACACATTGAGACAATGACGACAGCGTTAATAGCCGAGGAAAAAACACTACGCGACTTGCGTCAAGCATTAGCTATGACGCAAGAACGTATGGCTGAAACGCTAGGCATTGGGCAAGAAAGTATTTCCCGTCTTGAGAAGAGAAGCGATCTCTTGATTTCGACATTGGGAAGCTATATTAAAGCGATGGGCGGCGAATTGCGCTTGGTAGCAGAATTTCCAAATCGTCCACCGGTAGTATTGAAAGGTCTATTCGCTATCAGTGATGAAGCGCTTTCAACTAGAGCGCACAAACATCAAAAAACTGGATCAATCGGCTGAACTACGGAACACAGGACAGACCTGGCAGGTTTTATAAACCTGCCAGGTCTAAATAGGGACAGTAAAATTATTTCTGTTATTGGAGAAATGTTATGAGTTTAGCCGAACAAGTTTATCAAACCATTAAACCTTTACCAGAACCTGTGGTGCAGGAAGTTTTGGATTTTGCACTGTTTTTGCGTCAGCGCGAAGAACAAGCTGAATGGCAAAATATTATGAATGCCCAGACCTGTTCGCTTGCAGACTGGGATAATATTGAGGATGAGGTATGGAATAATGGGCTACCCACGTAAGGCGGGACAGTTTAAAGTTAAGCCTTGCGGCTTGTCCCTGTTTACGTGGATGGCCTTTTATGTAACGATATCCGTGTCTTGTAGGGGTAATCCCTTGCGGTTACCCTGCTAACATCGTGGCATTAAA
>CAIQND010000719.1 GCA_903873045.1 uncultured Methylococcaceae bacterium
ACCCATTAAAAGTAGGATTTTCCCCATCAAGAAAACGATTGGATTCGTCTAATGGGTAAGTTCTTTCGCAGAAATAACCTTATACCTATCAACCATACATTGATCTCCGTAGAGACGCGATTTATCGCGTCTAAATGATAACACGTGGGTTTTCGTATGTAGGGACGCGATAAATAAAGACGCGATAAATCGCGTCTCTACGGTGACGATACCTGTATATTGCTGCTCATGTGTGGTTAATAGGCTATTCATTGTAATATCTTTAAATTGATGCGTATGGGGCACGAAAAGCATGTGCCCGACCTGGCTTAAAGCCTCTCCCGCTGGAGAGGGTTTTAAGTAACTGAGCATCCAATCTTTTAGTCGCTCCCCCCAAGTAGCGGATGCGCCCGTTAAACCGTTCGCTGAGCGAACGGTCTTTTTTAATGCTTTATCATTAAGTTAACCCTATTGACGGTTAAGCCTTTTTTCGTAAACATTCACCTCCCCCTTTGAAAAAGGGGGAGAGCATAGCGAGGGGGCCGAGGGGGATTTATCTAATAAAATCTCCCTTAACCCCTCTTTGTTAAAGAGGGGAACTGAATAATTACCTTTTTTCTTGCCCCGTCTAAAACTGGTAGCCCGAAACTTAAACTGATTTGCCGTGTTGTGCAGGCACATCACGTTTTGTTTGGCCGGTATACAGTTGTCTGGGGCGGCCGATTTTTTGATCCGGATCAGCGATCATTTCATCCCAGTGTGCAATCCAGCCAACGGTTCTGCCCATTGCAAACATGGCGGTAAACATATTGGTGGGTATGCCTAAAGCGTGAAATACAATGCCTGAATAAAAATCGACATTGGGGTAAAGTTTTTTCTGTATAAAGAAATCATCTTCAAGAGCAATACGCTCAAGTTCAAGCGCTAATTTAAACAACTCATCATTATGTAAACCCAGCTCGGTGAGCACTTCATGACAGGTTGCCCGCATTAATTTGGCGCGTGGATCATGATTTTTATAAACACGGTGACCAAAACCCATCAATCGGAACGGATCGTTTTTATCTTTGGCTTTGGCTATGTAAGCAGGGATACGCGAAACATCACCAATTTCGACCAGCATGTTAAGCACGGCTTCATTAGCTCCGCCGTGAGCAGCCCCCCAAAGACAGGCAATCCCTGAGGTAATGCATGCATAAGGATTGGCACCACTGGAACCAGCCAAGCGAACAGTTGATGTTGAAGCATTTTGTTCATGGTCTGCATGAAGAATTAAAATTCTGTCCAAGGCGCGAACCAATACCGGATTGGGAACAAAATCATCGCACGGTGTCGCCAGCATCATACGCATAAAATTTTCCACATAACTTAATTTGTTTTGCGGATACATAAACGGCAAGCCTGTGCTGTATTTATGACACATGGCTACGATAGTCGGTACTTTGGCAATCAGGCGAATGGCGCTAATGTCGCGATCTTTTTTTGATTTTATATCCAGCGCATCATGATAAAACGCTGATAATGCACCCACTACAGCAACCATAATGGCCATCGGGTGGGCATCGCGACGAAAGCCTTTGAAGAAATTGGTGAGTTGGTCATGCACCATGGTGTGCATTGTGATAGTACCTTCAAACTCCTGCATTTCTGCGTTGCTGGGTAACTCACCATTCAGCAATAAATAGCAAACTTCCAGAAAAGTACATTTTTCTGCCAGTTGTTCAATGGGGTAACCACGGTAAAGTAATATACCTGCTTCGCCATCTATGTAGGTGATGGTTGAGCTGCAACTGGCAGTAGACGTAAAGCCTGGATCGTAAGTAAACATGCCGGTCTGTTTATACAGCTCCTGGACATCAATGACATCGGGGCCGGTAGATCCAGATAAAATAGGTAACTCGCATATAAGTTGAGCGTTCTCGTTTAAGGTAAGGCTACGTAGATTGGTCATGGCTTCTCTCTCTGGATTAAAAATGGTACGGCACTACCCAAGACGGATTATGCCTGAGTTACATTCGCGATGGCTTGTTTTGCTAATTCAGTTACTTTAGCCCAGTCTTTTGATTTTACTGCATCCGCCGGGACTAGCCAGGAACCACCCACACAAGCGACATTACTTAAGCTTAAATAGGCGCTGTAATTTTCGGGTGAAATGCCACCGGTCGGGCAAAAAGTAGCCGATGGAATAGGGCCGGCAATAGATTTTAGCATTGGTATGCCACCTGCGGCTTCAGCAGGGAAAAATTTAAAATGATCCAGACCGTATTCCATACCCAGCATCAGTTCTGACAGGCTTGATATGCCTGGAATCAAAGCAATATTTCCCGCTTTAGCTGCCGCCAGTAACGTGGGCGTTAAACCGGGACTAATGGCAAAAACCGCACCCGCTTCTTCAGCCGCTTTTAATTGTTCGGGCGTAGTAATCGTACCGGCACCGACAATCGCCTCTTTAACTTCCTGGCTGATAAGTCTAATAGCTTCCAGTGCAATCGGTGTGCGCAGTGTGATTTCCAGTACTTTAATGCCACCGGCAACCAGAGCTTTTGCCAAAGGCACCGCGTCATCCAGATTTTTAATGACCATTACCGGCATTACAGGGCCCGCATTTAAAACGTCGGTAGGTTGGATTTTCCAGTTGTTTGTGTTCATAGGTTTATTTTTTAGTTAAGTTTTGTAAGTTGGAGCAAGGGGCGTACTCCAATATTTAGGGGTTAGATGATGGTTTTTTTTGGGGTTCGCAAACACGCCTCAATCTACGAGCTTGCCATTATTAAGACGTTATTTGTACATTAAAAGCTGCTTCAATGGCATTTTTGATACCTAAATTAGCCGCCTGGAGGACAAAAACCATTCCTCCGATAAATAAGACAAAGAAAAAAGAAGCAACAAAACCTTGAGCAACGCCGAACCAAAATTTTGGTTCGGCGGATTTGATTTCATTGCCCGCCTTTTTATCGTAATAATCTTCCAATTCATTAGCTTTTACAGCAAGTGATATTTCTAAAAAATTTTTGGCAAGATCTCCAGCTCTATTAACTTTCTCAAATGCCAATCTAAAAGCTTGTTCAATTTCCAGGCTTGATTTGTCAACAGTAGTCATTTCAGTAAATTTTCTGCTTCTTAAATTATTAGCACTATTCTTTTCTATAACCGACATTCCGCACCCCCCTATTTACAATATTGTATTATTTTTATTGCTATATTTTTCAACAAGTTAATGTTTTTCTCTATTTTATGCTTACTGCTGTGTTTTCATATTTCAGTTTAATATTGACTGAGAATAGATGAT
>CAIQND010000720.1 GCA_903873045.1 uncultured Methylococcaceae bacterium
CCCGTTAAAAGGGATGAATAACCCATTAGCAGCATAGTTTATGAGTTATTTTTAAAGCAGACTCATCTGGAAATTTAAAATTTTCCGGATAACAGTAGAATTGCTTCCAGCCCTGACTTGTTGTCGGACAGCCTCCTAGCGTAAATGCGGAGAACGGTCAAATCTGGACTAATCTGGTCACGCCGGAAGTCAGTAAAGTTGCTGAAACTCAAGCCGAATTTCGTGGCCGTTACAAATACAATCTGCTGGACAATAACCTGCGCAGCTTCAATGCCGAAGTGCCACAAATCTGGCAATGGGACGATCACGAAGTGGCCAACAACTGGTCTGATTCCAAGGATTTGAGCCGAGACAGCCGCTACACCGTTAAGGACGTGCCATTACTGGTCGCTCGCGCTTCTAAGGCTTTTCATGAGTATGCACCATTACGTCCCCACGATGCCGAAGAATCTGAACGTGTTTACCGCAAGATTTCCTACGGGAACCTGTTGGACGTGTTTGTGCTGGATATGCGTTCTTACCGTGGCCCCAATACTGCTAATCTTCAGACGCAAAAAAGTGCTGAAACTGCATTCCTGGGTGATGTACAAGTGTCTTGGCTCAAGAGCGAGCTTAAGAAATCTCAAGCCACCTGGAAAGTCATTGCAGCCGACATGCCGATTGGCCTTAATATCGGCGACGGAGTCACTGCTCAGGGTGATGCCCGCTGGGAAGCTATCGCCAATGGCAACAATGGCCGACCTGTCGGCCGCGAACTGGAAATAGCCGGCTTGCTAAGCTTCATCAAGCATGAGCATGTCAATAACATCGTTTGGCTAACCGCCGATGTGCATTACGCAGCGGCTCATTACTATGACCCTACCAAAGCCAAAACCAAGGACTTCAAACCGTTTTGGGAGTTTGTGGCAGGTCCGCTAAATGCCGGTTCTTTCGGACCTAATAGCACAGATGCCACATTTGGCCCACAAGTGGTGTTCTCGAAAGCACCAGCAGCCGGTCAGTCTAATCTGTCGCCCCTGGCTGGCCTCCAGTTTTTTGGTGAAGTTAACATTGATAAAATAAGCAAAGCTTTGACCGTAGATCTGAAAGATATCAACGGTGCCAGCGTGTTTAGTAAAACCCTGCCTACTGAATATTGATTGAATGTTCGGTTGCCGGGGTGTCTTATGCCGTCATCCCGGCAATTTCCTGAGTAAGCTAATAACATAAAAAATTGCTGATATGTGGGGGCATAAAGTGCTTTTCAAGCGGCCGGTTGTAAGTTGATGTAACGTTAATGAGTCCGCAGAAAATAACCAGCCACCGTAGCGTTTCTAAGCACCGATGTGGGAACCGCCATCCGGGTTCCCAAGCTCCAGCTTGGGAACCCGGATGGCGAAGCTCTAGCTTCGCGAGACAGAAAGCTAGAGCTTGGGAACCAGCAAATCCGGCAATGTCAATTCATACAAGGTTGGGTTAGCTGCGCGTAATCCAACATTTGACGCTCAACGCAGGGCGATATTTATTTTGCAAAAGATTAGAAAAAGGAAACGGCAAAACTACTATTTGACCGGCTGTAAATGCGCCCATGCCTCATCCTCTTCTGCGGTTAGCCATTCTTTCGCTAAACTCTGTTCTGATAACAATTCCGTTTCATAAAGCATCAGCTCTAATAGCGCTAATAAAGCACGTCCGCTCGGTAATTTAATATTCGGCTCTAGTGGGTAAATAACGCCCTGATTATCAATTGTAATTTCTATGGTTTGAAACATATTATTGGCTCCTAAACTTAACTTTTTGCCATTCACTCATAACACCGCCTACCAAATTACAGAAACAGCATAATCAGCAAAAGCACCATCTATGCTGACAATCGTAAAATCATCAAGCATTGCCTGTGCAATAATCATCCGGTCAAACGGGTCTTTATGATGCGGCGGTAGTTTTTCTAACTGTTCAATATCCGGCAACGTCATTGGCAATAAATAAATGTGATTTTCGTTGATATTGGTTTCTATCAACTCTCTGACGGGTATAGACAAATGTAGCTTTCCTAGCTGAGATTTAATTTGCATTTCCCACGCTGATGCCATGCTCAAGAAAAACTCATGCTCACCTGACTGACTCATTGCAATGATTTTTTCAGACAGTCCCGTAGGTCGGGTTAGCGATAGCGTAACCCGACATTTTACGCGAATGTGTCGGGTTACGGCTATCGCCTAACCCGACCTACAAGGCTGGAGCAGTATTTTAAAGTGGATGCGATCAGCCAAACCGTGAGTCGCCGCCGTTTTGATGCGTCGGGTTTTTGTACGGTTTTGGGTCAGTACCGTTGTTTTAGTGGCTGCTTTGCCCACGATGTCGTGTTCTTTAAAGTGGGGCGGTTTATCGAATTTTATGGCGAGGCCGATCAGGCGATTGCTGATCTACTGGGTTTACAACGACTGAGGGCTAATCGGCGCGGCGCTTTATGGGGCTTTCCGGTAGCCTTTGCCCGGCATTATTTACGGCGCTTGCTTAAGGCGGGCTTGCCGGTGGTTTGTATTGTTGAGACCGGGCAATATCTTAACAGGATTCAGGAAAGGCGGGTATTTTGCCGGGTTGTGCCGGGTAAATCTTTAACAGTCTAGTGTCAAAAAAATATCCAGAAAGGCTTATAGGCTAATCGCTTGGCGAAAATCAGGCTAACGCACTCATACCATGTCGTTTTACGATATTCAGTAATTTAAGCGAGGGGCCGCTTGGATGCTTGTCACCAATTTCCCATTTTTGCACGGTAGAAATACTGGTATTCAGTAACATGGCAAATACCGACTGACTGACATTAAGACTCTCACGCATTGCCTTGATATCACCCGGTAAAATAGGTTCAACCGTTGGCTGGCAAAGTGCCTGAATTTCTGACATGCGACGTTTATCAATCAAAGCTGATTGATGCATACACACGGCAGTTTCCAACATTTCTGCTAATAAACGACTTTGATTATGTGCCATCTTTTGTTACCTCTTTCAATTCGCCCACTTCAATTGCCCGTTGCAACATTTTTTGATCCTGTTCCAACCAGCTGCCAGCAATCACTTGCAAGAC
>CAIQND010000721.1 GCA_903873045.1 uncultured Methylococcaceae bacterium
GAAGGTTGCAAGCGTTCTTTTTGGGATAATTCAGCCATGGCTTTAGTTGGGTAATCAATGGGGTGGTAATCAAAATTAAGGAATCAATGGGGTCAGATTGCAATACTGCTACCTTAAAAATATTTATTATTACAATCAATGCGTTGCGTGTTAAATAAGCGGAAAAATCAAATACAAAAATTGTTGGAAAGTCATGTAGGTTGGGCAACAACTTTATCGTTGCCCAACATTCAACGGTCAAAATCCCAATGGATTTCCCCAAGGTCATTCATGCATTTCAATGTGGAAATGTCGGGCACGAAAAACATGTGCCCGACCTACCCGGCTACAGGGCACAGTCGACCAAAACCATTTCCGCCAATAAAGTCTCAGGGGCAATATCTTGCTCATGCGGCCATGTCACAGCACCAAACAAAATACCTACTTGATTAAAATAATGTATATTTTGTAATTCCTTAAACACACCCTTTTCAAGATAAGGCTTAAGATCAAACACCCCTTTTTGTTGGTTTTCGATCTCTACATAAATACAATAATCAGGCAAAGGTTTAACTAATTTCACATCCCAAAACATAAAAACCTCACAGCGGAGCAATTTTATATGGATTTTCATTACTGACCGCTAACTCCCAATCAGCCATTAATTCATCACGATGCAACTCAACCCAAGCCTGCACCAAGCGTAATTGCTTACGTGGCAATTCTCCCGCTAGCACTTCACCATCACAAATATTGACTGAAGCTTCAAACTCTGCATACCGTGCATGAATATGCGGTAAATTATGATGCTTATTATCCAGTAAATACATACGAATAATAATCCCATAAAACATTGATATAACAGGCATAATTAACTCCGATTAGTATTATTGTTTTTTAAATTGTATCACAATATGGATCAACCAGGATGCCAGTCATGTGGGCAACATCTTTTCGTTGCCCGACATTCAACAGTCAAAATCCCGATGAATTTCCCCAATGCCAACCATACATTGCAACGTGGAAATGTCGGGCACGAAAAGATGTGCTCGACCTACCCGGCTGACCCCAGTTTTGTAGGTCGGGTTAGCGATAGCGTAACCCGACGTTTTAATTATTCATAGTTTTGTAGGTCGGGTTAGTTTTGTAGGTCGGGTTAGCGATAGCGTAACCCGACGTTTTAATTATTCATAGCCAATATCATCAGCAAATGCCATATCACCGTCTCCCCAATTTCTATCCAAAATATTCAGTTTCATGTATCGGTGAATGCTTGAGTATTGCCAGTCACTAGCGCATTTTACAAGCCCATGCTTTACCGGATTATAATGAATATAATCAATATGCTGTTGAAAATCCCGCTCATCGCGCAAACAATGTTCCCAGCCGCGATGTTGCCAAATATCCTGTTGTTTTTTATTTTTACGGTTTGTATTTTTAACAATAAATGGATCGGGATATGTTTTGGTGAATGCCGTTTTAATAAGTCGCCAGCGTGTTGAGTAATCGCTGTCTTGTTCAGGAAGTGTCCAGATAAAATGCAGATGATCGGGTAAGACCACGGCGGCATCAATTACAAAAGGACGTTTTTGCATGACGATTTTAAATGCGGCGCGTAAACGTTTGACGTTGTCATCATTGGCAAAAATCTTACGGCGTTTTTCGGTGATAACGGTGAAAAAATAGCTGCCACCTTCGATATAAACACGGCGATAATGCATGATTATTAATAATAAATTATGGGTGGGTCGGGTTAGGCGATAGCCGTAACCCGACAAATTATATAATGTAAGTTGTGTGTGTCGGGTTACGCTATCGCTAACCCGACCTACAGGGCTCTGCATACCGGGCATGAACATGCGGTAAATTATGATGCTTATTATCCAGTAAATACATACGAATAATAATCCCATAACACATTGATATAACAGGCATAATTAACTCAGATTAGTATTATTGTTTTTTAAATTGTATCACAATATGGATCAACCAGGATGCCAGTCATGTGGGCGACATCTTTTCGTTGCCCGACATTCAACGGTCAAAATCCCGATGAATTTCCCCAATGCCAACCATACATTGCAACGTGGAAATGTCGGGCACGAAAAAGATGTGCTCGACCTACCCGGCTGACCCCAGTTATTTCCAGTTATTTATTTCCCAGTTATTTGTTGTTAGCGGAGTTCGCTTGAGCGTTGGGTTAGACTAGACGAATGTTTGGCTACTTCGATTAAATAACGTAATGCTTCATTTACAGCTTCAGCACTTGGAAACGTGGCAATAACATCAGGTTCTAATCGAACGGTATCACAAAAGCGTTTACGTCCATGCCCAAGTTTTCTGACCTGTAAGCTTTGCAAATCGTACTCTGGGCGTAATTCATCTTCCATTTCATTTTTGTTCATATGCTTTTCTCTCAGATTGCGTTGCTTCTCTTGTACTAATTATCCGAATCACATTGTTGCGTTCCGTATATGAAACAAACAACAACCTACCTTGAATTGATTCACCCAGTAATATAAAGCGGTATTCACTGTAAGAATGGTCTGGATCGTAGAAATCAACATATAAAGGGTCATCAAAAACCGTTTTCGCTTCTTCAAAAGAAACTCCATGTTTAGACAGGATTGGCTACTGCTTTATTACTATCCCATTCATATTTCATTGAAAGCTCATAAAAAATTGTGTAGGTTACATCTTGTTGCGTTATCTTTTCTTGAGTTCAATTATAACGACTTCGTAACCTGAGTGCTTATTTTACTTTATACTATGGACGGATATAGAGAGAATATATCTTTACTCCTCTACGAATTTCTTTAAGATTAGGCACTGGGCGAAACGCCTTCAACTCGGTTTCGGTTATTAGCGACAGCTTTTCGTTGCCCAACATTTTCAACGGATAAAAGTATAATATCGATGCATTGCCCAGCACCATTAACATATTCCGTTGTGGAAATGTCGGGCACGAAAAGCATGTGCCCGACCTACAGGGCTGACCCCATTGATTAAAATTAAAAGCTGTAGGTCGGGTTAGGCGATAGCCGTAACCCGACAATTATATGATGCACGGTGTGTGTCGGGTTACGCTATCGCTAACCCGACCTACATGGCTACATGGCTAACCCGACCTACAGGGCTTTATCGTTGCCCAACGTTTTCAACGGACAAAAGCATAATATCGATACATTTCCCAGCACCATTAACATATTCCGTTGTGGAAATGTCGGGCACGAAAAGCATGTGCCCGACCTACCCGGCTTTACGGCCGTTCAGATGCGGTTGGGCATTTCCATCGGATTGATGACCACCATCACCGCCGTCTTCATGCCTTCACTTTCGCCACCGTAGCACCAGAACTGTTCCAACAGCGTACTGTCCTTGGTGTAGTTCTTCTGAATCTGGATGCGGCGTTCGGACTTCGTGGCCAGAAATTCGCCGTTGTTGACTCCGCTGATCGTCCCGTCACCGTTGTAGATGACCCAGTGACCGTTCCAATTGAAGTTCTGCGGACTGTAGATGTGGACGACCGATCCTTTGGGGATGCCGTTGATGATCTGTCGCACGTTTGCTTTGTCGGACTCCTTGAGCTTACCATTCCATTTCTCGACGCCCTTACCGAAAAGCAGGTCGCAGCCGACCTCCTTGTTCGGCGCCGAGTTCTGCATGAACCAGCGCATCGATACGACGCCGCTCTTGAGCAACCAGCCCTGCACGCCGACGTAGCAGATGACGCCTTGTCCGACCGTGGCTTGGTCGTCGCGCGACAACTTCAGGTTTCCGGGTAGGCTCTGGCCGTTGGGTGGCCCGCTCATCGCCACTGTAGCAACGCCTTCACGCGTAGCTGCCGGGTCGACGACGAACATCGCGATGGCGCGATTGATCTGTGCTTCGCTCTTGATCTTCCAGTATTGCAGACTCTCGGCCTTCCAGCTTGCATCGAGTAGACCGGGTAGCGCGATCACATTCAGGCCCGGCCCGGCCTCGGACTGCTTGGCCCAGAAATCGCCGCCGAAATAGACGCGTTGGCACAGCAATAGCCCGCGCAGGGCCTTTCGCTGGCCCGTGACGTCAGCGTATTCCGGATCATCCTCGCCATCGCCGCGTATACCAAGAGAAATCTGTTTGGAGACCGTCTTGCGTTGATTCTGCGGAACGATGCCTGCGATGTGGTCGCCCAGCCCAACTCCGCGAAATCTGTCGTTCAGGTACGCGATAGAGTCGTTCCACCGAGTTTCCCAGTTCTTTCCAAACATTTGCTCACTCCTATTTTCAGTTAAACACGGGGCCAGGTCTTGCTTTATAGCATCCTACCAACCGCACCATTAAAAACCTGGCAACAATGGGGGTCATTAGACTCCATTGATTAACCATAATAAGATAACTTTAAAGGCTATCTTTTAAAAAATTTAAACCGTTACTTCTACTCAAAACCCATAAACAAACTCCCCATCAGCCACGCTGACATGCACCCTCTCAATGACTGAACCCTCCATCATCCGCTTCAAAAACTCGGCACTGATGCTAGGCAACAAAGTATTCGTTAAAATGGTATCGATCATCCGCCCACCACTTTCCAATTCGGTACAACGACTGGCAATCAACTTCACCACCTCGTCATCAAAGGTAAATGGTACTTTATGGCTTTCCAACACCCGCTTTTTAATCCGTCCCAATTGCAAACGGGTAATCGCACCAATCATTTCATCGCTAAGCGGATAATAAGGAATCACCACCAAACGCCCCAATAAAGCCGGTGGGAAGATTTTCAACAACGGTTCGCGCAAGGCTTTGGCGATGTCATCGGGTTCAGGCATCAGTTCGGGATCTTTACACAGATTGCTGATCATCTCCGTTCCGGCATTGGTGGTCAGCAATATCAAGGTGTTTTTAAAATCGATCACTCGGCCTTCGCCGTCTTCCATCCAGCCTTTATCGAATACCTGAAAGAAAATTTCATGCACGTCGGGATGGGCTTTTTCGACTTCATCCAGCAACACCACGCTGTAAGGTCTGCGCCGCACGGCTTCGGTCAACACGCCACCTTCGCCGTAACCGACATAACCCGGAGGCGCGCCTTTCAGCGTCGAGACGGTATGCGCTTCCTGGTATTCGCTCATATTGATGGTGATGATGTTCTGTTCGCCGCCGTACAGCGCTTCGGCCAAAGCCAGCGCGGTTTCGGTTTTACCGACGCCGGACGTACCGGCCAGCATAAATACGCCAATCGGTTTGTTTGGATTATCCAAACCGGCACGCGAGGTTTGCACGCGTTTGGCGATCATGTCCAGCGCATGGCGTTGACCGATGATGCGTTGTTCGATATTGTCGGCCAAGTGAATGATGTTGTCTATTTCATTTTTCACCATTCGACCGACCGGGATGCCGGTCCAATCACCGACTACGGAGGCCACGGCTTGTGAGTCAACGCTGGGTAAAATCAACGGTGATTCACCTTGCAGCTCATGCAATTTGGCTTGCAAGGCTGTTAAGTCTGCCAATAATTGCTCGCGAGTCAACGGATCGACTACTGGCGCGGCTTCCGCATCGGCTACGGCGGCTTCTGCGGCTTTTTCTAAATCGCTGTCCGTGCCTTCGACTTTGCCGATCAAGCCGCGCAGTTGTGCGCGTATGTCCAGAATGCTTTTGACCAGTTCGCGTTCGGCAGTCCAGCGTTGTTCCAAACCGACCAAGCGTTCTTGTTCGAACGCCAGTTTTTCTGTTGCCAAGGTTTCACGGTCTTTAATATCAACACCGACGGCTTTTTCACGGGCTATGATTTCCAGTTCGGTATTCAGCGCGTTAATACGTTTGCGGCAATCATCGACTTCGGCAGGTACGGCATGTTGGCTGATAGCCACCCGAGCCGAGGCGGTATCTAACAAACTCACCGATTTATCAGGCAGTTGCCGTGCCGGAATATAACGATGCGATAAACGCACCGAGGCTTCCAGCGCTTCATCGAGAATTTGCACTTGGTGATGTTTTTCCATGACCGAGGCCACGCCGCGCATCATCAGAATGGCTTTTTCTTCGCTAGGCTCGTTAACTTGCACGACCTGAAAACGGCGAGTTAAAGCAGGGTCTTTTTCAATGTGTTTTTTGTATTCGGCAAAGGTAGTGGCGGCAACTGTGCGTAAGGTACCACGGGCCAAAGCCGGTTTTAATAAATTGGCCGCATCGCCGGTGCCAGCTGCACCACCGGCTCCAACCAAGGTATGCGCTTCGTCGATAAATAAAATAATCGGTTTTTCCGAGGATTGCACTTCTTCGATGACTTGGCGCAGGCGGTTTTCAAACTCGCCTTTCATGCTGGCACCGGCTTGCAACAAACCGACATCCAGCGTTAATAAACTGACATCACGCAACGACGGCGGCACATCGCCCGCGACAATTTTTTGCGCAAAACCTTCAACCACAGCAGTTTTACCCACGCCCGCTTCGCCGGTTAAAATCGGATTATTTTGGCGGCGGCGCATTAAGATGTCGATCACTTGACGAATTTCTTCATCACGACCGACGATAGGGTCCATTTTGCCGGAGCGTGCTTGTTCGGTTAAATCGACGGTAAATTGTTTTAAGGCTTGTTGTTTGCCCATTTGCGCGGGCGCCATTGCACCGCTGGCTTCTCCAGGCACCGCACCGCCGCCAACCTGAAAACCGTCACTGGCGTGTAAGCCATGTTCGGGTGATCCACTGAGCAATTCATCAAAACGTTCGGTTAAAGTTTCGACTTTGATTTTATCGAATTCTTTGGAAATACTTTGCAAGACATGACTTAAACTTTTGGTTTTTAAAATACCGACAATCAAATGGCCGGAGCGCACTTGGGATTCACCAAACATCAAGGTACCAAATACCCAACCGCGTTCAACCGCATCTTCAATATGCGCGGATAAATCAGAGATGGAGCTGGAACCTCTGGGCAAACGATCCAAAGCATCGGTAAAATCTTTGGCAAGCCGCGAGGGGTCAAGATTAAACTCGCGGATGATAAGATGTAAATCGGAGTTTTGTAACTGCAAAATCTGGTGTAACCAATGCACCAATTCAACATAAGGATTACCACGCATTTTACAGAATACGGTAGCGCCTTCTATGCCTTTGTAACAGACGGTATTTAATTTGCCAAATAAGGCAACACGGCTAATTTCGGTCATTGTTTATCCTTTAGGTTATGGGCTTTATTTGTTCAAAGGTGCGCACGGCGCACCCTACATGGCTATAGCTTTTCGTTACCCAACATTATCAACGGACAAAATCAAAATATCGATACGTTGTCCAATGCCCAACATATTCCATTGTGAAATGTCGGGCACGAAAA
>CAIQND010000722.1 GCA_903873045.1 uncultured Methylococcaceae bacterium
CCACCACCGGTATCAATATCGAAGATGCCACTGCGCTTCATTTCTTCGCCTTTTTCAGCTAGGTCGCCTAATTTTTGCACCAAATCGCCCAAGCCGCGTAATATGCCTTCAAAATTACCGGTTACATTGCCTTTTTTGTCGTTCATCATGATTTATCCTCGGAGATATTTATTTTTTTTAGTTTGGAACACAGTGTTTTATAATCAATGTTTAAGCGCCGTGCTGCTTCTGCCTTGTTGTTTCCTGTTTTTTTTAGGGTGTCTTGAATAATGATACGTTCTATTTTATCAATGTTTAACCGCTTGATTTCCTTAAGAGACGAACCTTTAAGGCAGAAATTCTGCATAATATCAAGATTAGTTTTTTTCGCGGGCAACGATTCCGCTGTTTCTCTAATTACCAAACCGAGGTCGTCCACATCTACTTCATTTTCAGAGATCAAGGCAGCTCGACGCATAACAGCGCGTAATTCTCGCACGTTACCTGGCCAACGATAGCGAAGTAGGGATTCTTTGGTGGCAAGAGAAAAATCAAGCGTTTCTTTACCTAATTCGAGGCAGGTTTCCTCCATAAAACGATGCGCCAAAAAAAGAATATCTTCGTGCCGGTTGCGTAATGGCTCAAGACGAATAACGTATTCATTCAAGCGATAATATAAATCCTCACGAAATGTCCCTTTAACCACCGCATCCAGCAAATCTTCATTGCTGGCCGCGAGTACTCGAACATTAACAGGGATAGGTTTTATCGCGCCGATACGGTAAACAACCCGTTCTTGCAGAACACGCAGTAATTTGGCTTGTGCGGATAAAGACATATTAGCAATTTCATCCAAGAATAGGGTACCGCCGTTGGCGGCCTCAAATTTGCCTATGCATACATGATCGGCACCGGTGTACGAGCCTTTTTCATGACCAAACAGTTCGTTTTCGATTAACGAATCAGACATGGCACCACAATCAATGGGAACAAAATCTGCCGTCGCACGTTGACTCGCCAAATGAATTTTTTTTGCAATCAATTCCTTGCCTGTTCCTGTTTCTCCTTGAATAATAACAGAAAAGTCCGTGTGTGCTACGCGCACAATGTCTTTTATAACTCGTTGTGTTTCTGGACTATTTCCCATTATGGCAAGAATGCGATCACTGGTATCTTTGTTGACTTGGTCGTTGGAATCGCATTTGTTCTCACGCGTTTGCACCGCACGATTTACCAACTCCAACACCCGATTGTTATCGAATGGCTTGGGAAGGTAATCCCACGCACCTGCCTTAATGGCACAAACTGCACTGAGAATTCCCGCTGTGCCCGTGATAATAATAACGGGAAGTTGCGGATACAGCAGATGAGCTTTGGCTAATACCGCCATACCATTGGGTTCAGGAATTACGCTATCAAGTAGCAGTACATCGGGTTCACGCTGTGCTAATAATTTTATTGCTGTGGCACCATCGTAACCTTGCTGAGTTTGATAGCCCGCCTGCTCCAGGAGGTGCGTTAGCAAATCACAAATATCTTTGTTGTCATCAATTATTAAAACATAGCCTGAATCAATAGCTTTCATTGGCTACATACATTGGGTTATCCTTGTTAATTAATTGTGGTTTTAATAATAGTAACACTTCGGACAGCTTTAAGTTATTTAAATGATATATTATTTGACGAATAGTTTCAAAAAACTGATTTATTATACTAATAAATAATCATTTAATTTTCAATTGGTTAGAATTTAATGCGGCTCAGCATTTTTCATGAGTTTGATTTAATTCTCCACAAGCTACTAAAAGCCTTGTTATTCGTGAAGCACCAATTATCAAAACTGTACGAAGTATTGTTATAGTATTCCGGCAGTAAGATCTAAAAATACAATCCTCACTTAGGCGGTTGTATTAGCTCACTGCAAAGATAATTTAACGAAAATTCAAGCAACATGAATATAATTAATAAAAACCTGCAATATTTAAAAGCGCGGTAAATATTAAATAAAAGATACGCACCAAAAGTCACTTTTTATAATTCCTGATTTAAATAACACTCCTGCAATAATCAAATAAAAAATTGAAGCTCCAATGAAAGCATTATCTCTGATGTATAATACCTTCGTCAAACGGAAAAGCTAATGCGACAGTTCCAAGATATGAATATTAAGAGTATGCTGGTTCTAAAAATCGTATTCCATAATCACCAAATACCAGTGCTGGATTAAAAACCGTTTGGCATTTTTGCCAAGTGAGTTTTTAATCGACACCCCAATTATCAATGCCACAAAGATCGGCAGAACTCACGTCAGGACTGCCTAACTTTTGGCGAAGGCATTGATATATAATATAGATAAAAACATAAAACAAACAATACGTAGAAATACCTACACAAGGAATTTTTTTGGGTGGGGTAATGTCATCTTTCAATACGCTTTATCTAATGAAAGTATTTGTTCAATACCTTCGCCAAAAGTTAGGCAGCCCTGGCTGCTGATCCCCGGTCTGGTCGTCATCGTTTCTGTGCTGGCGTTCAATCTCGTCGGCGACGGGCTGCGCGATGCCGCCGACCCGTATAGCCAATAGGCGGCGAACGATGAGCCAATCCGCCGCCGCCCCCCTGCTCTCTGTCCGCAACCTGCGGGTTTCGTTTGCACTGGACGACGGCGTGGTGCGCGCGGTCGACGGCACCAGCTTCGACGTCATGCCCGGCCAGGTCCTGGGCATTGTCGGCGAAAGCGGCTGCGGCAAGAGCGTCACCATGAAGGCGATCCTGCAACTGATCGACCGC
>CAIQND010000723.1 GCA_903873045.1 uncultured Methylococcaceae bacterium
ATCAAATCCATGTACTTATCAAAAAACACATGAATTCAACACATTGAAAAATATAGTATTATTTTTAAACATTAAAATGTGAATGACTTAAATCAACAGTATTTTGGCTTAGCTTGATGCGTATGGGTCTCAACCCCCAGCTTCATAACCCTCGGTTCGTTCATTTTTATAACAATATGATTATCAATGATTATTTTTGGCTAGCTTGCTAAAAAACAACATATCAGCCCATTGTAACCAAATGAATCTATTGAACTTTAAAAAAATGAGCGAACCGTGAGTTATTAGCATTTTTTGTGATAAAAAAGTGTCAACTACTTTTGGGCTTCTATGAAAGATGCCAAAATACCTTAACTGTTTATAAGTAAAATTTTCATGACATTAAAAACACATACCTTATCCGTGTCTATCTGTCAAATCCGTGGCATCGGTGTTCTATTTTTTAACGGCTAAATAGTGACCGCATTTTAAAGAGGGAGTCGTCCAATGAATGAAATCCAATTGCTGTATGTGGAAAATGTAATATCCCGAAAAAAAAGGGTTCTTCAACAGGCGCTGTGTTTTTTTATGCAGGTAGAAAACCTAAATCCTGACAAGACCATCGATGTTATCTGGGCGGGCGAAGACGGTGTCTGGCACACCTTACCGGCAACTTGGCACAGCAACCTGAACTACGATAAAGAATACTGGCGAGCCGAGACAACCGTTAGCTTTGCCGCCGATAAATCACTTCCGGGTAATATTGAATTTGCCTTGCGTTACCAAACTCAAGGCAATGAATATTGGGATAACAACCACGGCCTGAATTATTCAAGCCAGGCAGATTCGGGCATTAAAGTCGTCTCCACGCAGCCGGTTCTGAATATTGGCTTTAATACCAAACTGCATGACAAGCAAAAGTTTGTGCTGATTACCGCAGCGGTTAATGAATCTGTACAGGCCAAAACCGTCACGGTGCATTGGTCGACCGACAACTGGAGACATACCCAGCAAACGCCCTGTCATTTTAAACGCAACTATTGGGATGAAACCTCGCACAGCAATGCCAGAAATCCAAATCAATACGGCACTCAGATTTGGAAAGTATTACTCAACATAGATAACGCCTTTAAATTGCAATACACCATTAGCTGTGAAGGCGGCGATCAGGTTTTTGAGGACAATAACCAGGGTAACAATTTCTCGCTGAGTCATGAACCACTCAAAGTGATGATTTTAAATCTACACTGCTACCAAGAAGACAATCAAGACCATAAGTTTTCACAAATAGCCAAGGCAATTAACGAACTGGACACCGATATTATCTGCCTTCAGGAAGTGGCTGAACTTTGGAACGATGGCAACGGTGACTGGAATAGCAATTCGGCCAACATCATTAATGAGCGCCTTAAGCACCCGTTTCATCTTTACACCGATTGGTCGCATAAGGGTTTTGATAAATACCGCGAAGGCGTTGCCATCCTGAGTCGATACCCACTGTTAAAACAGGATTCAAGGTATGTTTCAAACAGCCATAGTGCCGACAACATTCATTCCAGAAAAGTGGTTATGGCACAAGCGCATGTACCTTACCTAGGCTTGATCAATTTTTTTTCGGCCCATCTAAGTTGGTGGGATGACGGCTTTGCAGAGCAGTTTAAAACACTGGGCAACTGGGCTGCCGATAACCAAACCGACGATGTCACTGGCACAATGCTATGTGGTGATTTTAATATCACGGCAGGCACCGAAGGCTATAATTTGGTCGTGAGTGCCCATGAATATGAAGACCAGTTTTTAGCCATCAACGACCACGACGCCTTTGAGAAAATATTTAAAGTCAATGATCCCCACTGGCAAGATTACCTTGCTGATGATTATCGTATTGACTATATTTTTATGAACAAGGCCAGTGATCTACAAATCACTTCAGGAAAGGTATTATTTACTGAACAAGATTATGGTCGGGTTTCAGATCACTGTGGTTATTTTATGACCTTTGAGCCTAAGTAAATTTATCGTATTGAACGCCTGCCAATCGACCTAAAATTATCCAGAAAAATGCACAACAATAATATATTATTAAACTTATACAAGGACATAACATGCCACTAGCAGAAGACTATGCCATGCCCGTTCATGGACATTTAGGTGGCTATTTTCAAAGAGCCAATGATTTAAATGAAAAATTTGATGTTCGCTGGGGAAAAATAGAATTTGATGTATTCTTTGGCATTCAGGCTAATGTAAAAGTTATTCTTAAAGTGTATCGTGATCAAGATGTCTGCGAAAAATATATTGTGGATACCGATGCTTTTGATGTTCAATGGGATCGCCACAAACGCAGTACACGCGACTTTTATATATTGTATTCCAATAACTTTGGCCCCATTAACTGTGTCAAATTTTCTTTCATTGTACATCTGAATGAGCACTCTATCCCTTCGAAAAATGACTACATCTTCATGGATAGCCAGCAAGCGCAGAATGAACAACAACAGCATAGAAAGATCACCGGTGACTGGGCAACACCTAATACCTATCGAACTTATGAATTAAATCCCGCCGAATTACAGAGTGATGTTGATTGGTATAATCATCATTTTGAATCCTTAAACCTGATTCCCAAGTTTACCAAGGGCGACCTATACCACCCTTACCACCCCAAACGTTTTATCCATGACCATATCAATAAGGTAATCCACAGCAAGTGGGAAAATCCTGCTCGACTGTGTACCATCAAAGTCAGTGTTGACTGCATTGATGACAGGGATTTTATTGACCATTTGATTCATGCCAGTCATCAGGGTGTTTTGGTTCAGTGTATTGTTGACTGGCGCAAAATGACCCTGACCCACAGCCATAATTACGCTCGACTAAAGCGTGCCCGAGTTGAACTGGTCGGTGTCTTTTGCACTCCCCAACATCACCTCATTGAAGTTGAGCCGGATATGCACACTAAATTTGTTATTTTTAACGATGAGGACTGTATACTGGGTTCATTTAATATCACCTTCGATCGCTGGTGGGCTAACTGGGAATCCGGAATGACTTTTCATTCCAAGGGTGTCTGTCGCTTGCTGGATAATATATTTCAAAGTCAACGCGGCGGGGTTAATCAAAAATACGGCATTAACCCCTTAAGCCATTTTAATCTGCTTTATACCTTCGGCAGACAAATGATGCTTAACGGCAAACCCTACCGTCCGCATCATGCCATCTTGGCCGAAATTCACCACGCCCGGCATTCGATTAAGCTGTGTTTGTTTTTAATGGGCGACCTGTTGGGCGACCATCATGACAGCGTCGTCGATGCCTTGATACACGCCCAGAACAGAGGGGTTTATGTGCATGTTCTTTTTAACGGACATTTAGCCAGACAAGGCAAAATTGGTGTGGCGCGACCGATGGAGGATGAACTTAAACGCCCCTTGTTACCTGCCGTGCAACGCCTAAAAGATGCCGGTATTCCGGTAGGTTTGGTCTATGGGCAAGATGATCACACCGTCCCTTACTCACCGATTCATTCCAAATATTGTGTTATCGACGACTCCATCGTCATTGAAGGCAGCTTTAACTGGTACAATACGTCCGTTTTTTCTCATGACCTGCTGGTCGTCGTTAATAATCATCAAGTAGCACAACCCTATCTCTATGAGTTTGAGCAAATACAACGATCATTTAGGGTTTATTATTAATGTTGGCTTCAATCATAGAACACGGATGACACCAATACGGATTTCAACGGATTTGCCTATGAAAATGGTGCGTGATGCGCACCACATACACATCAAGTTAAAGATATTAATTCACCACGAAGACACGAAGAGCACGAAGATTTTGCTTTGGTTTTTCTTCGTGTTCTTCGTGGTGAAATGTCTTAACTTGATGTCTATAGTGGTGCGCGATGCGCACTACTACTGTTTTCATGAGATTAAAAACCTCCCTTATCCGCATCTATCCGTAAAATCCGTGTTCTATTTTTTAATGGCAATGCCAAAATTTTTAGTTTTTTCGATTTATAAATAATTCTGTAATGATTAACGTGTTATAAATTACTGTGTTTTAAGTGTGCCATCAATATCAGATACTAATAAAAGATTATGGATACCGTTAACTACAGTTTTGATCCAACTTATGGATACACGCTTGACCAGTTGCTTGCTATAAAAACACCGAAAGAACCGAAGGATTTTGATTACTTTTGGCAGCAGCGCTATCAAAAAGCCTTAACCCTTGATCCGCAACCCCACACAAAAATCATCAACAAAGATAAGCTGGGATGGCGTTTATTTGAGATAAGTTACACCTCAAGTGATAACTGCCCTATTCATGGCTGGTTAATGGTGCCAACTTCCGGGGTCATTAAACGTGGTTTTATTATCGGGCACGGCTATGGCGGACGTGATGAGCCTGACTATCACTTGCCCTTTAAAGATGCCGCCTTGCTGTTCCCCTGTTTTCGGGGTCTGTCGCTTAGCGCTCAACCGACTATTTCTTCTGAACCTTATTGGCATGTAATACACAACATTAACCAGAAAAATCACTATATTCTGGGGGGATGTGTTGAAGATTTATGGCTGGCAGTCAGTACGATGCTGTCCTTGTTTCCTCAGCTAAGCGGACACTTGGGCTATCTGGGCATCAGTTTTGGTGGCGGCATTGGCGCATTGGCACTGGCGTGGGAATCGCGTATTAGTAAAGGCCACCTCAATGTACCCACGTTTGGTCATCACCCGTTACGCTTAAGATTGGAAACCATCGGCAGCGCAAAAAGCGTACAAGAATATTATAAATCCCACAAAAAACAGACGCTTGCTGTTTTGCGCTATTACGATGCCGCCTTGGCAGCAAAGCGCATTACCCACCCCATGCATTGTGCCTGTGCAACATTTGATCCCTGTGTCGCGCCCCCCGGACAGTTTGCAATATACAACGCCTTACCCAATGCAAAGCAACTATTTATCCTGGAGGCTGGGCATCACAACTACCCTACTCAAGAACAGCAAGAGTACGAACTTCTTAATCAACTGGATGCTTTTTTTGCATCACTTAGCGAACACTAAATACCCTAAACACAGGAGACATCAATGAATCGTGAATATCACAAATGGTGGAGCGATAGGTTACAGCGCAATATGGAATTACTGGTATTTGGTCATGCCGGTGCAAAGGTGTTGGTTTTTCCTTCTCGCTTGGGACGATTTTATGAGTATGAAAAATTAGGATTAGTTAACACTTTAAAGCACAAAATAGAACAAGGCTGGCTACAGCTCTATTGTATCGACAGTATCGATGCTGAAAGTTTTTACTGTGACTGGGCACATCCTCATGGACGTATTCAGCGACATATAGACTATGAAGAATACATTCTAAACGAAGTATTACCCTTTATGAACAGTAACAATCAACATGAATGTGTCATTTCTCATGGTTTAAGTCTGGGTGCATTTCATGCCACCAACATTGCATTTCGTTACCCCCAGTTTTTTAAAAAGCTGGTTGCCTTCTCGGGTCGTTATGATCTTACCCTGAATGTAGAGTTTTTTAACGACCTGTTCGATGGTTTTTATAATGAAGACATTTATTTTCATACGCCCAGCCATTTCTTACCCAACCTGAACTGCTCCTGGCGTTTAAACAAGCTAAGGGAAATGGATATTACCCTGGTCATTGGCAAAGAAGATCCTTTTTTGCCCAATAATGAACACTTAAGCTCAATATTGTGGCAAAAAAACATACCTCACCAACTATTGCTTTGGGATGATAGAGCGCATAGTGGTTATTATTGGCGGCGCATGGCAGCACTTTATATTTGATTTTTTGGGATAGCCGGGCTACCAAGAACCTTTCTTGAATAATGGGCTATCAACTTAACACGGGACAGACCCTGCAGGTTTTATAATCCTGCCCTGTGCCAATACTTCGGACAGCTTTAACTTATTGAAATAATATGTTCTTTGACGAATCGCATCAAAAATACGATGTTTACACGAACAAATAACTCGTTAATTTTCAATTAGTTAACATTTAATGCGATTCTGAATTTTGCATAAGTTTGATTTAATTCTCCACAAACCGCCGCAAGCCTTGTTATTCGTGAAGTATC
>CAIQND010000724.1 GCA_903873045.1 uncultured Methylococcaceae bacterium
CATTAGCAGCATAGTTTATGAGTTATTTTTAAAGCAGACTCATCTGGAAATTTAAAATTTTCCGGATAACAGTAGAATTGCTTCCAGCCCTGACTTGTTGTCGGACAGCCTCCTAGACGAATCCAATCGCTTGCTTGATTGGAAAAATCCTACTTTTAATGGGTAAAATATTCTCCGGAAATCACCTAAGTACCTCGTGGCAAGATAAACCGTTGGCTGAGCGGAGCCGAAGCCTGCAAAATCGCTTCGACTCCGCTCAGCGAACGGCTTAACTTAGTGCCATTGGGTTTAGGGGAGATTTTATTAGATAAATCCTCCTCTGGTTCCTCGCTTTGCTCTCCCTTTTTCAAAGGGGGAGGTGATCAACTATCTAAAAACAGCCACTATAACGTGTTGCTTAATACTACAGAGAAATAACTAAAATTCCAATAGTGGTAACCGGTACTCACGTTTAACGCTTTAATTTGACTAAACTTTATTAAATCATGGCGACACGTTTTAACTCAGTCAGTTGGTTTGACCACAATAGAAAGGTTTATAACGACAGAAGTTGAAGCCATAAAAGAAAATAACTGGGTATAATAGCAAAATTTTTAAGTATAAAAGTGTTATGAGTCAACAAAGAAAAGCAGTGGCCTTGATTTCCGGTGGTCTGGATTCAATGCTGGCGGCAAAAATAGTCATGGAACAAGGCGTTCATGTTGAAGGCATTAATTTTTTTACGGGTTTTTGTGTAGAAGGTCATACGCACGCCATTCGTGAAAACGACAAAGCCAAGCCCAAGCGTAATAATGCCTTATGGGTTGCCGAACAGTTAGGCATAAAACTGCATATTGTTGATGTTGTAGAAGAATATAAAAAAGTGCTGATTAATCCCAAGCACGGTTATGGCACGCACATGAATCCTTGCCTGGATTGCAAAATTTTCATGGTTAATAAAGCCAAACAATGGATCGTTGAAAACGATTTTGACTTTATCATTACCGGTGAAGTGATCGGACAGCGCCCCATGTCACAAACCAAATCAAAAATGCCTATCGTGGCAAAACAGTCAGGTGCTGATGATTTATTGTTGCGCCCCATGTGTGCCAAGAATCTACCCGCAACCCGGCCGGAAATTGAAGGTTGGGTCGATAGAGAAAAGTTATGTGATATTACCGGACGCTCACGCAAGCCACAAATAATAATGGCGGAGAAGTTTGGTATTGATGATTATTCACAACCGGCGGGGGGGTGCTGTTTTCTGACGGATAAATACTATTCGGCAAGACTGGTCGATTTATGGAAAGCTCAGGGTAGCAAAGATTACGAACTGGATGACGTGATGTTGTTAAAAGTCGGCCGACATATCAGACCCGAAAAGCATTTCAAACTGATTATCGCCAGGGAAGAAGGTGAAGGACGCTTTTTGGAGGGTTATAAAAAAGAGTTTACCAGTATGCATTGTTTAAGCCATACCGGACCATTAGCGTTGATTGACGGTATAACGTCTGCCGAGGATTTATATTTAGCTGCCAGAATTGTTGCCCGCTACGGTCAGGGTCGCCATGCCGAACAAGTCGACATTAAGGTCAGGGACAAAGAGGGATCGGAAAGAACGCTTCAGGTTAAACCGTTAACCAATCAAGAAATACCC
>CAIQND010000725.1 GCA_903873045.1 uncultured Methylococcaceae bacterium
AACGGCAGCCAGTATTTTACTGGGCACTTTATATCCCTTGGTGATTGATGCCTTGGGCTTGGGCAAGATTTCTGTCGGCCCTCCGTATTTTAATGCCGTGTTTATTCCCTTAATGGCTCCACTGTCTGTTGCCGTTGGCTTTGGCATGTTATTACGCTGGAAAAAAGATTCCATCAGTCAGTTGGCATTGCGAGTGCGCTGGATTATCGCGGCTTGTGTCGCAGGCGGCTTGTTGCTGCCTGTGCTGATGCCTTTTTATTCCTGGGGTGCAGCGTTGGGCTTAACGCTGGCTTTGTGGACGGTTGCCGTTACCGTGCTGTCTTTTATGGATCGCTTGGGAGCCAAAGGTTTTTCATGGCAACGACTGCAAACAGTACCGGCCGGTTTTTATGGCATGACCATCGCGCATTTAGGGATTGCCGTGTTTGTGACCGGAATCACCTTAACCAGCGTTTACAGTGTTGAAAAAGATGTGCGTATGGCACCCAGTGAAACCATTGATATGTCCGGTTATATTTTTGAATTTAAAGGTGTTACCCAAACCAAAGGCCCCAACTACGTAGCTCAACAGGCATTTGTAACCGTCAGTCATGACGGCAAACAGGTTGCCCAACTGAAACCACAAAAACGCGTTTATCAGGTGCAAACCATGCCGATGACTGAAGCGGCGATTGATGCCGGATTGTCCAGGGATTTGTTTGTTGCTATCGGTGAACCGCTGGGTAATGAAGGCGCGTGGAGTTTAAGGATTTATTACAAAGCCTTCATTCGCTGGATCTGGATGGGTGCAGTATTTATGGCCGTCGGTGGTTTGTGTGCGGCTTGTGACAAGCGTTATCGTTCAGCGAAAACAGTTTAATGAACTTGACACGCAATGTAAGTTACCTGTTAAAGCAATCTTAATGGATTAGCTGTCAGTAGAAGCGAAATGAAACTAAAAAAACTTGAGATAACCAATTTTCGTTGTTTTGAATCTTTATCTATAGATTTGGATGAGCAACTGACGGTGCTGGTGGCGAAAAATGGTCAAGGAAAATCGTCTGTGCTGGATGCGATTCGTATCGGTTTGTGGCCTTTTGTGAGTGGGTTTGATTTGGCACGCAACCCATCTAATGATCGAGCTAATAGTATTCATGTTGATGATGTACGGCTATTAAAAATGCGCGATGGGCAAATGACACGCCAACTTCCTTGCAAAATAACTTTAAAGGGTGACTACGATATTAACTTGGTAGATGGCGAGAAGTTCAGGAAAACATGGACATGGATACGTTCTCGTGAGAGTGAAGCTAAAGGTACTCATACCAAAGATAATCGTATTTCAAAATTGATAAAGCTTTTGGCTACCCTTGCTCAGCATCAAATTAGAAAGCCTGAAAGTCCCGATACCGATTTACCTATTTTGGGCTATTATGGAACAGGGCGACTTTGGAGTCAAAAACGCTTAACTGAAGATAAAAAAAATAAAGGCAAACAAGATGCTGATTTCTTTATGCGTCTATTTGCGTATAGGGACTGTCTTGATCCTGCTTCTTCATATAAACATTTTGCCGACTGGTTCACCTGGATTTTTGAAAGTTTTAGAGAGCAGCAAATCAAACAATTAGAAACAGGCATTGCATTTGACGGAGAGTCCACTTGGAAAAACACAATCCAAGTAGTTCAGCAAGCCATTGATATTTTCTTACATGAAACAACGGGTTGGCATTCCCTGGAATATAGTGCGAGCCACGAAAATTCACTAGTTTTAAATCATGATCAGCATGGCGCTTTAAAAGTTGAGTTATTAAGTGACGGTATTCGTAGCGTATTAGCAATGGTCGGTGATATCGCTTACCGTTGTATCAAATTAAATCCGCATTTAGGATTGAATGCTGCGAAAGAAACACGTGGCGTCATTATGATTGATGAAGTCGATATGCACCTTCATCCTGCTTGGCAACAAACGATATTAGGTAACTTAATCAAAGCCTTTCCAAAAATTCAGTTCATTGTCACTACGCATAGTCCACAAGTTATTTCAACCGTACCGGGACATCAAATTAGAATACTGGATGGTAATCAGGTTTATTCTGCGGATGAAGGGACGCAAGGTGCTGAAGCATCACGCATATTGAAAGAAGTGTTCGGTGTTGATCCACGTGCGCAAAATCTGGAAATAGTTAAAAAATTGAACCGTTATCTTGAGTTAATTGATAATGATCAATGGGATACAGAAGAAGCAATACAATTACGTCAAACGCTTGATGAATGGAGTCGCGGAAATGAGCCAGAACTAATAAAGGCAGATATAGATATTCGCATGATGGAGTTTCAGCGGCAATTATGAAAGCGTGTTTAAAAGGAATGATTCCCGCTTTACTTGAGCAATATCAAAGTGATAATCCAAGTGCTGGTTGGGAGCAATTTAAAAACGAATGCCAACAAGGATACAAAGATGTTCAAGACCAATTACAATTAGATCAAGGCAACCTTTGTTGTTATTGTGAAATTGACACAAAACAGGGATTGGGTATTGGAATAGACGACTTTCGCGTTGAACATTTCCACCCTAAATCAGGCAGGAGTAACGAGAAACATAACTGGGCGTTGGATTGGCAAAATATGTTGGGATGTTGCCACGGAGGTTCGGAAAGATACGTCACTGAAAACAATCATCGATTTGTTCCAGAAAAAACAGATCGTCATTCTGATGTATTAAAAGCCAATTTTGATTGGGATAATGATATTTTAAATCCACTTGAAATCCCTGCAATTCGGATATTATTCCAAGCGAATCGCAGAGATGGAAGTTTATCCGTACACGAAAAAAATTGTAGTGATGCTGGGGTTGATATAGAAAAAGCTAAAAACTGCTTGCATCCCGAAAAGCTTAATTTAAATTCAGTCCGGTTAAAGTCTTTAAGAAAAGCGACATTGGATGCGCTTAATGAGCAAGTTGCAGCGGCACTTTCTGCTGGTATAACAATGGATAGTGCTATATCAAACCTTGTTAAAGCTGAATTACGAAAAGACAGTAAACAACATTGGCCACCTTTTTTTACGACAATCAGAAGTTATCTTGGAAAAACTGCTGAAGTGTATTTAAAAAGTATTAACTACACAGGCTGAGAACAATAAAAGTCAGGTAAACCTTAAAAAACTTACATAATGCTTAAATTTATAATCCCCTTACTATTATTCATTATCCTGGCGGTGTTTCTGGCGCTGGGTTTAAATCTTAATCCCGGTGAAATTCCTTCACCGTTTATTAACAAGCCCGCACCGAACTTTTCCGCTCCCAAGTTGCA
>CAIQND010000726.1 GCA_903873045.1 uncultured Methylococcaceae bacterium
GTATAGTTTCCTGGCTCCCACGCCGCGAGTGCGAGCTAGATATTTAACCCTGTATAAACTGGATGACATCATGCAAGGCGGACTGGAACAAGTTATCCAGCCCTTGATTCGAGAGCATCAGGCGGAATTGCTGACGCAGTTAGGGGATGATTAAGCTTTTCAAGTGGGCACGAGTCCTATTGTTGTCGGCTGGGCAACAACTCTTTGTTGCTCAACATTTCGATTTTAATAATTGTGAATCCAACAATGGAAACGCAGATAGGCAATATGAAGATGCTGATTGCAATGCACGCATTAAGTTTAAATGCAACACTAGCGACAAATAACCTACGCGAGCTTGAGTGTACTCCCGAATTAATACTTGAAAACTGGATAGTCGATTAACAGTCGTATTGAACTGACGATAGCCAAGCAAACAAAACAAGTTCGGCACACAACAGCGCTTGTGTTCATACCGCAAGGGAAATAACAAATAATGGCAAATGCAAATATCACTTTTAGAACTCAGCTACTAGGCGGAGTTTATGACTTCTGTCATAACAGTAAACTACCTTTGCTTAATAATGCTCTCCATTTAGTTGAGTTAGTTGTACTCCTGGCAAGGTATCAAGAAGAGGGAGTTAGTCTTTGTCCTGAAGTTTACATCACAAATAGAATTGACTCAGCTTGTACAATGCTACCAGAGAGCGAGTTATTAAAAATAGGACAAACAAATCCAGATTCTGATGGAATAAAACAAGTCTTAAAAAAATGCGCGCCACTGGCATTTGATGGTTGGTTGATTTACATCCAAGATAATCACGATATTATTGAATATGGACTATTCAAAGGTTCTAGCAATCCAATATCTGTAATAGTTGATGACGTTTTAATGGATAAGGATATTGATTTTGCAATTGTAAAAGCCTGTCAAATTGCCCACGATTGCGTAGAAATTCGCTGCAATAACGGAAACTACCACTACATTTTTTTAAATCATAGAAAAGAAGATAGTCCACCGCCACTTCAATACTTGGATAAACTGGTCAGAGCTATAACGGAAAATTCCAGTATTGATGAACGAGAACCTACATTCGGTTTGTTAAAAAAATTATTATTTGATGCGCTACGTCAATCACATGGCTGTATTATTGCGGTAACTCATCTTAATCATGCACCGTTATTCTTATCTGAAGATGGAGTCATACTAGAGCAACCGATTAATTTTTCCGATATGGTAAAAGCTCTTAAAAAGAGTGAAATTCTTCCCTCAAAAATAGAAAGCAAAGGTAAATTATTGAATGGAATGTTAAATTCTGATGGAATCATTATTTTTAATAATTCTGGACAATTACTTGGATATAACTGCTTTGTAAAAACAACCCAAGATGAAAACATAGTTGGAGGTGCAAGAAAAAGAGCCTTTTCAACCCTTGGAAAAGAAATCGGTAATAATTTAACGGCTGTATTCATACAATCTCAAGACGGCTGGTCAGATTTTAAAGGAAACAATAATGACTAATACCATACTTTGGCAACCAGAGAATAATTGCCCTTCTCTAACAAATGCGAAAACACCAACTGAAATTTCAAATCACGCAGTACAGTTGAGTGCCAAAGACAAATCTCAAATTGTTTCTGCATTTGATTCTGGTCATTATGAAATGGCTGTTAATTATCTTTGGGTTAAAACAATAGCGGCTTTAAAAAAAGAGCTTTCCGCAGTTGGCGTTAGTTTTCTCGGGGAAATGCTTGGAAGACCTGACGTAGATGAGGATGACGATGTAGATGGCATATTAACAACCAAAGATGCTATTCGACTAGCCGAAGAGCTCGGCATTATTAAGAAAACAGACGGAATGCGGTTACGTCATACTCACGAACTTATTACACATTTCTCACAAATGGAGATAATAGAAAGTGACTCTGAGGAAATTAACCAGTCTGAAGCTACAAGTTCACTAATAGCGTGTGTACAAGGTGTTCTCGGTCGCCAAAAAATAGAAGTTGCGAAAAAATTTGTTGATTTTAGAAATGATCTCGAAGGTAAAACATTAACCGGGAATGACCCACATGTTGAGATGTTGAAAAGCTCCCCATACTTTTTCAATAAGCTAGCAATTAGCGTTTTAATGAATGCTGCAAAGAAAAATACAGGCGCTAATTTAGAACATACACTTGCAAATATAAATGTAATTATTCCTGCAATTTGGTCTAACTTGCGTGACACTGAAAAATGGCAAGTAGGATACGCGTATGCAGAAGCCTATGCAGATGGCAAATCAACCGTTGTGGGCGGTCTTAAAAGTGCATTATTGAAAGTAAAAGGATTTGATTTTGTTCCTGAAAATCTTCGTAGTAATACATTTATTAAAGCCGCTAAAGCAATTCTTGATGCGCACGATGGTTTAAATAACTTTTACAATGAGTCTACTCCAGTCAAAAACCTTTCTAAGTTGGGTACAACAATACCGACCCCTGCATTACCAGCTTGTATAACCGCACTTCTTTGTGTTGTCTTAGGAAACAGCTATGGCGTTTCGTGGAATGCTGAATCTGAATCGTTTGAAATCCTTAAAAAGATAACTGCAGATCGATGGACGTATTATTTAAATAATGCTTTGCCGAGTGACACAAGGATTTTGAATAAACTAATGGAAGAAAAGCCAAGAGTAAATTGGATTAAGTTAGTTGAAAAATATAAACTTCATGAATTGGATGTTAAGGATAACAATGTTAATTCCTTACTTAAAGCATCAAATAAAGACAATTCTAAAAAAATAGAGTCCGCTACCACATTGCTACTTATAAAATATTACGGCGAGAATAAATAGCATGGTGCGTTGGATCATGCAGAAGTGACATAACATCACTATTATTTCCTTGTCCCGCCACGCTCCACGTGAGCTACGAAACTACAATAGTAACCAAATATTAAACCACCTAAATTCTGCAAGCCCTAAAAACCTTGCAGCAATCCTTGCCTCTTACCCTCAAACTTTATAATTCAAGGCTTGCCGACCCCCCCTTTGTCCGCAGACTTAGGGTTTTCAAACCGATACCTACCCTGATTATGCCCACCATAAAGACCCTGTTAACACGCGCCACTAACACCCTATCCAGCCATTCCGATTCTCCGTTATTAGATGCCGAAGTGCTGTTGGGTTTTGTGCTAGGCAAGCCAAGAACTTACCTACGCGCTTGGTGTGATAACACACTAACAGAACAGCAGCTCGCCACCTTTGAAGCACTGCTTAAACAACGTCAACAAGGCACGCCCATTGCCTACCTCACCGGCACGCGTGAATTTTGGTCCAGGGATTTTACCGTAACGCCCGCTGTATTAATCCCCAGACCCGACACCGAATTATTGATTGAACTGAGCCTGGACTTAATCCCCAAAGACAAAGCTGTTAAACTCATTGATTTAGGCACAGGATCCGGCATTATCGCAGTGACGCTCGCGGCAGAATGCCCTAACGCCCTCGTCACCGCAGTTGATGCCAGCTTGGCCGCATTGGCCGTAGCAAAACACAATGCCCAACTGCACCAACTCAAAAACATTGAATTTTATCAAAGTGATTGGTTTAATAACGTACCCAACACGCAATTTGATTGTGTCATCAGCAACCCGCCTTATATTGATTCCGCTGATGAACATTTACAGCAAGGCGATGTGCGCTTTGAACCCAAAACCGCACTCATTGCCGAAGATCACGGTTTAAGTGATATCCAAATTATTGCCGATAAAGCGCGACGCTATTTAATACCGACGGGACATTTGTTAATCGAACATGGCTACAATCAAGCCCCGCAAGTACAAGCCATTTTTAACGCACTGGCTTATGATAAGGTACAATCCTATCAAGATTTATCGGGACAGCCCCGCGTTACTTATGGGCAAAAACCTTAACACTGACCTTATGCATTTATTATGAACTCACCAGACATTCAAATCCCCCGCAAACTCGCTAATCAACTGCTGCATCGTGCGCAAATATCACCCAACTTTGAAATATGCGGACTTATCGGCAGTAAAAATGGTTTGCCGATTCACTGTTACCCCATCAAAAACGCCGCAGAACAACCTCAACAACGCTTCCTACTGGATGCCGAACAACAAATATCGGCCATGTCTACCATGCGTGAGTTGGGTGAGGAGCTTTTTGCCATCTATCACTCCCACCCGACTGCTCCTGCAATTCCGTCAACCCATGATTTGGAATTGGCCGCTTATCCTGATGCCTTGTATCTGATTATTTCACTCAATACCAAAGGTATTCTGGAAATGCGCGGCTTTAAAATTAACCAGAAAACAGCCCTGGAAATACCGCTAACAATGAATGATGATTAAGCCTTAAAAAATCGGGCTTAATGTCATTGCGGAGCACTACTGTTAAACAGATTTTGAACACCTGAAACGGCAAATTTATTTCCAGGAAAAATCATTTAATTGGACAAAAATCAAAAAGGATAAGAGAGATAATTACAATTTCATTAAGAACCTAGTAAAATGCCGTCTGTTATATTGCCAAAGAAAAGGCAATGATCTAAAAAATGTCATCTAGACTGTTTCTTAAAAAAACCAAGTAACTTACTCTTGAATTTAAAAAACGAATATAATTGACGTAAATCGAAAAATAATCATGTTTACTGAGGTATTAGCGTGGAGCTAAGCGGAGCACAAATCCTGGTTCAAAGTCTTATAGACGAGGGCGTAGAATATATTTTTGGCTATCCTGGCGGAGCCGTGTTGCATTTATATGACGCACTATTCCAGCAAGATGAACTTAAACACATCCTGGTTCGGCATGAACAAGGCGCAACCCATGCGGCTGACGGTTATGCAAGAGCCACCGGAAAACCAGGCGTGGTATTGGTCACTTCGGGTCCGGGTGCCACCAATGCAGTCACCGGCATTGCTACCGCTTATATGGATTCAATCCCCATGGTTATCATCTCCGGTCAGGTATCACTACCCGTCATTGGTAGCGATGCTTTCCAGGAAGTCGATATGATTGGTATAACCCGACCCTGTGTTAAGCATAATTTTTTAGTCAAGGATGTCACTAAATTAGCCGAAACCATTAAAAAGGCATTTTATGTTGCCACAACGGGGCGTCCTGGCCCTGTCGTCATTGATGTACCTAAAGACATAACTGCTCCGCACATTAAAGTACCTTATAAATACCCAGAAAAAGTGTCTATCCGCTCTTATAATCCGGTCGTTACCGGTCATAAAGGACAAATTAAAAAGGCGGTTGATTTATTGTTAAGCGCACAAAAACCCATCATTTATTCAGGTGGCGGTGTCGTTTTAGGTGAAGCCAGTAAAGAATTGATTGAATTTACCCACACACTGGGCTATCCGATTACCAATACCTTAATGGGTTTAGGCTCTTATCCTGCCACTGACAAGCAATTTATCGGTATGCTGGGCATGCACGGCACTTACGAAGCCAACATGGCGATGCACGAAAGCGATGTCATTATTGCTATCGGTGCGCGTTTTGATGATCGCGTCACGGGCAAACTGGATTTATTTTGCCCACATGCAAAAATCATTCATATTGATGTTGATCCGGCCTCTATTTCCAAAACCGTAAAAGTCGACATTCCTATTGTGGGTGACGTTAAACCGGTATTGGAACAAATGCTGGAACTCATCAGAGAAAGCCAAAAGAAGCCCGATGGAATAGCCATGGAGCATTGGTGGAACCAAATCAGACAATGGCAAGCCGTTAATTGCCTCGAATTTGACCGTCAAAGCCCGTTGATTAAACCGCAATATGTGATTGAGCAACTGCATGAAGTAACTAAAGGCGATGCTTATGTCACTTCAGACGTAGGCCAGCATCAGATGTGGGTGGCCCAATACTATCCTTTCAACAAACCGCGTCGCTGGATAAATTCAGGCGGACTGGGTACGATGGGCTTTGGCTTGCCGGCCGCCATCGGTGTTAAATTGGCATTTCCTGACGAGAATGTCGCCTGTGTAACTGGTGATGCCAGTATTCAGATGTGCATACAGGAATTATCGACCGCTTTGCAATATAACACGCCAATAAAAATCATTAACCTGAACAATCGCTATATGGGCATGGTTAGACAATGGCAGGAATTTTCTTACCAAAGCCGTTATTCGCATTCCTACATGGATACGATTCCGGAATTTGTTAAACTGGCAGAAGCTTATGGTCATGTCGGTATGCGTATAGACAAGCCCGAAGAAGTCAGGCCGGCACTGGAAGCCGCTTTTGCCATGAAAGATCGTACCGTATTTTTGGACATCATGACCGATCAAACTGAAAATGTTTACCCCATGATTGAAGCGGGTAAAGGTCATCATGAAATGAAATTAAGAGTCGCCACCGGCACATCGACAGACAGGGAGTTAGCTTAAATGAGACACATTATTTCTATTTTAATGGAAAATGAATCCGGTGCTTTATCACGTGTAGCTGGCTTGTTTTCAGCGCGTGGCTACAACATTGAGTCACTGACCGTAGCACCAACCGAAGATCCCAGCCTGTCAAGAATGACTTTGGTTACCCGTGGCAGTGAAGAAATCATTGAGCAAATCACCAAACAACTTAACAAGTTAATTGACGTGGTTAAGCTGATTGATTTAGCAGAATCTTTTCACATTGAACGCGAACTGATGATGGTCAAAATCAAAACCACCACCGGGGAAATGCGCGATGAAGTCAGAAGCATGGCGGACATATTTCGCGGCAAGATTATTGATGTGACGCCAACCACCTACATTGTTGAAATGACCGGCCCCTCGGAAAAACTTGATGCTTTTCTGGCAGCCATAGACCCTGACTCCGTTATTGAAGCCGTTCGTTCAGGGCCTACCGGCATATCCAGAGGCGAGAAAGGCTTACATTTATAACGTAGGTTCAAGGACAAAGGTACACTCCTGTACCTTTAATCTATTTTTATTTACTTTACACCCAGAAAAACAGGAAAAACCATGCAAGTTTATTACGACAAAGATGCCGACATCTCTATCATCAAGGCTAAAAAAGTAGCCATCATCGGATACGGCTCACAAGGTCATGCCCACGCCCTTAACTTAAAAGAATCCGGTGTTGATGTTGTCGTTGGCTTACGTGCAGGATCACCTTCAGTCGCTAAAGCCGAAGCACATGGCTTAACCGTTCAGGACGTAGCCAAAGCCGTTGCCGGTGCAGACGTTGTCATGATATTGACACCTGATGAATTTCAATCAACCTTGTACAAAAACGAAATTGAACCCAACATTAAACAAGGCGCAGTCCTAGCTTTCGCACACGGTTTTGCAATTCTATTCAACCAAGTTGTGCCTAGGGCCGATTTAGATGTCATCATGATTGCGCCAAAAGCGCCAGGCCACACCGTGCGCTCTGAATTTGTTCGCGGCGGCGGCGTTCCCGATTTAATTGCTATCCATCAAGATGCGTCAGGCACAGCGAAATCAATTTGTTTAGCGTATGCTTCTGCTATCGGTGGCGGTCGCTCAGGCATTATCGAAACGACTTTCCGTGACGAATGTGAAACCGATTTATTCGGCGAACAAGCCGTTTTATGTGGCGGCGCAGTTGAACTCGTAAAAATGGGTTTTGAAACTCTGGTTGAAGCGGGTTACGCACCAGAAATGGCGTATTTTGAATGTTTACACGAATTAAAATTGATTGTTGATTTAATGTTTGAAGGCGGTATCGCCAACATGAACTACTCCATTTCCAACAATGCAGAGTATGGCGAATATGTAACCGGCCCAAAAGTAATCAACGAAGAAAGTCGCTATGCGATGCGTGAAGCCTTACAGAACATCCAAAATGGCCAATATGCAAAGAAA
>CAIQND010000727.1 GCA_903873045.1 uncultured Methylococcaceae bacterium
CGCTTTAAACTTTACTCGTGGCAAGCGCCACGAAGCAGCAATTCTTTTGGGTTACGGCCGAAATACCCTGACCCGTAAAATCAAAGAATTGGGAATAGAAGAGTAATTGCAATATGATTATTTTATTGATTAATTCCCAATAAATTCTTAAAAAATTACCACCACGAAAACACCAAGGGCACGAAGAAAAAAGCGTTGTGTCCTTGGTGTTTTTTTTTGTGAATAAAAGTCTCTGTTAATAGCTTCTCCGTTTAAACAGGCGTAGGCCGGAATAAGGCTTTTCGAGAGAAAGCGAGAATAAGCGTTTCCGGCACTCTGTACTACCAACTAAGGCGGGACAGTAAATAGCAAAATGATTTGCCAGTGCTAAAAAGACCGTCATACTGGCATGGATGCCAGTATCCAGTCACACGGATGTAAAGCAGTGGTTTGGCTCAAGCCTAAATCATGCCTCACCGTTATCGGCACAAACCATCTTATTTCGTGTTTTTCGTGGATAAACTGCGGTTTTTAGGATAATGAAAACAACGGCTTTTTGGGTTAAAGCCACTTAACCGGCGGATCGCACCAGCACGGCTCACAATCCACCTTGTTGCGCTAATGTGGTGCGCAACAGGAAGCGCTTATTCCGGTATTTTTAGCGAGTTAGTCGGGTCATTAAATAAATCTTAATGGAAATTTCATGATTTTGTCAATCCTTACAAAGCAATAGCTTACCTCTATAACCCGATAAATAATGCTTGATGCTGTTCGGCCAGGTAATCAGATTCACTTGAGAGCCATACTTGGCACAGTCCATGCTTTAAGTAAAGTTGAGTCGTTACTTTAAAATCAAGAGAGGAACAAATGAAATTAATAACCGCTATTGTTAAACCTTTTAAGCTGGATGATGTCCGTGAGGCACTTTCAGATATGGGGGTTTCAGGTGTAACCGTAACCGAAGTCAAAGGTTTTGGTCGCCAAAAAGGTCATACCGAACTCTATCGTGGAGCAGAGTATGTTGTTGATTTTTTACCTAAAGCCAAAGTTGAAGTCGCAGTTGCAGATCAATTGCTTAATCAGGCGGTAGCGGCAATTACCAAAGCGGCTAATACCGGAAAAATTGGTGACGGTAAGATTTTTGTAACTAATTTAGAGCAGGTTGTCCGGATTCGTACCGGTGAAACCGGCGATGAAGCACTCTAGTCTTGTATAAGGGGGGAAAATGAAACATTTATTAAATAGTTTTATGTTGGTTGCTTTGTTGGGTTTTGCAGGCTTTGCGATTGCCGATCCAGAAACCGCAGTTGCAGCCGTTACACCGACCGTTAATAAAGGTGATACTGCGTGGGTGATTATGGCGACTGTATTGGTTATCCTCATGGTTATTCCTGGTTTAGCATTATTTTATGGTGGCATGGTACGCGCCAAAAATATGTTGTCAGTGTTAATGCAAGTCTTCGTGATTTTTTCGATGATGGCTATCCTGTGGGCAACTTATGGCTATAGCATTGCGTTCACCGAAGGCAATGCCTTTTTTGGTGGACTGAGTAAGTTATTTCTTATTGGCATAACACCGGATTCAATAGCTGCCACATTCAGTAAAGGTGTTTATATACCTGAGTATATGTATGTTGCCTTTCAGCTGACCTTTGCGGGTATTACTCCGGCGCTGATTATTGGTGCATTTGCGGAACGTGTTAAATTTTCTGCTATTTTAGTGTTTATGCTGATTTGGTTTACCTTTGCCTATTTGCCAATGGCACACATGGTTTGGTATTGGGCAGGTCCCGATGCATACACCGATACAGCAGCTGGCGGAACTGCAAGCGCTACCGCAGGATTTCTGTTTCAAAAAGGAGCCCTGGATTTTGCAGGTGGTACGGTTGTACATATCAACGCGGGTATCGCTGGCTTGATAGGTTGCTTGATGGTGGGTAAACGTATCGGTTACAAAAAAGAATCCCTTGCCCCACATAGTGTCACGATGACTATGATTGGTGCATCACTGTTATGGGTGGGCTGGTTTGGTTTTAATGTTGGTTCCAATCTGGAAGCCAATGGTCTTGCAGCTTTGGTTTTTGTTAACACTTTACTGGCCAGCGCAGCGGCAACGCTTGCCTGGACAGGTGCGGAATGGATAATACGTGGTAAACCCAGCATGTTGGGTGGTGCTTCCGGTGCTATTGCTGGATTGGTTGCCATTACACCAGCCTGTGGTTGGGCGGGGCCTATGGGGGCTATTTGTTTA
>CAIQND010000728.1 GCA_903873045.1 uncultured Methylococcaceae bacterium
GCCGGATCATCCGGGATTCTTTTGAGCCATTGCTCATTGGCTTGCTGCTCTTCATCTGAAGGCTTTGCGTCGGCAGGTGTCGGTTTGGGCGGTTCTTTACTTTCATCTTTTTTCTGTTCGGCCTGTTTAGCTTGTTCAGTATCCGGTTTTTTTTCTTCCGGCTTATTCTGTTGCTCTTTATCTTCTTCAGCCTTCTGTTCATCGGCTTTTTGCTGTTCAGATTTCTTCTCGTCTGACTGTTCTGGTTTTTGTTCAGCGGCTTTTTGTTCTTCCGATTTTTCTGATTTATCTGATTTTTCTGATTTATCATCCGCCTTTTTTGGGTCGGAATTTTCTTTGGACTGTTGTTGCTTGTCGTCCTGTTTTTTATCTTGCGGCTTTTGTTCCTGCTTTTGTTTTTCCAGTTCTTTTTCTACCAGCGCTTTATTGTATTGGGCATCGGCGTCATCAGGGTTTAGCGTCAACGCTTTTTCGTAGGCTTTTACAGCCTCTTCCAACTGGCCTGATTGTGCCAGTGCATTGCCCTGATTGTAAGCACTTAAAGCGGTCTGGTTAACTTTCAGGCTATCCAATGCCTTGTCGTACTCGCCCGCTTTGTAGTGCGCGGCCGCTTTCCAGTCAGGATTTTTAAATAAATTTGCCGCTTGCTCAAATTGATTATTTTTGTAGACCTGTTGCGCCTGTTGATCTTTGTTCTGCCATAAATCCTGCCATTCAAAGGCATAACTGTTTTTAGGCAGCGGTAATAACAGCAACAAACCAACACATAACAAACCTTTTCTAAAACTCAATGCCGCCAAAGGCAAAACCAGTAATAACAGCCAAGGCCCTTTATCTTCCCACTGATCCAGCAATAAATTTTTGTTTTCCTTGCCTTCCTGTTGTACCGGCTTATCTACAGCTGATAACAAGGTTTGAATATCCGCGTCATTGGCCGTGATGGTTTGATAAACGCCCTTGCCTGCCTGTGCCAGCGTTGCCAAAGCACTGGCATCCAACTTGGGAACGACAATAGTACCTTGCTCATCTTTCAAAAAACCACCCTCAGGCAGCGCGACCGGTGCGCCCTCCGTGGTGCCCACGCCCAATATTGACACCGTATAGTTATCCAGTGCTTTTACCGTAGCCAGTGTTTTATCACTATCAACGCTATCGGTCACCAACACTATCTGCCCCTTTTGCAGCCCTGCTTGTTTAAACAATTCAACGGCTTTTTCCAGCACAATCCCGGTATTATTGCCTTCACTGGGCATAATATCGGTAGTCAACGCGGACAATTGGCTATCAATGGTTTCAGTATCATCGGTCAGCGGGGTAACGGTAAACGCATCACCCGCATAAACCAGTAAGGCCGTCTGACCATCTTTGCGCTGCTTTAAAATATCGGCAATTTTGTAGCGTGCCCGAATCAAGCGGCTGGGCTTAATATCCTCGGCATCCATAGAGCGCGATAAATCCAGCGCGATCACCAAGGCCGATTCATTTCTAAAAACGGGCGAAGGCAAGCGTTGCCAGGTTGGCCCCGCCAAGGCAATAATGACCAATAAAGCAGCAAAGGCACCGGTGGTTAATACCCAGCGACTGGGGTTAACAGCCTTTTCCTGTAACAAAAATGGCAACAATTCCGCATCGCACACGGCCGACCAGTTACCCTGACTCAGCTTGTTTCTTAACATTAACGTTACCATCACTACAAAAGGAATGATAGCCAGCAACCAGTAAGGCCGGATAAAGTGAAAGTCAGCCAGGTTCATGACAACCTCACCCGCGACAGGCCAATAAAACCGGCCAAACCCAGCGCCAGCGATAACGGCCAATAATACAATTCACTGCGTGGCCTGAAGTATTGTTTGTCTTTTTCAACGGGTTCAAGCTTGTCCAGCAACCTATAAATATTATTCAGTTCGTCGGCATTTCTGGCCCGAAAATAACGGCCACCGGTACTTTCAGCGACTTTAACCAAGGTGTTTTCATCCAAATCCCTTGAAGGATTCACTTTGCGGTTACCAAAAAAACTGCGCACGATCATTTCATCTGCACCCACGCCGATGGTGTATATTTTTAATTGATTGGCGGCCGCCAGTTCAGCGGCTTTTAAGGGCGAGACTTCGCCAGCGGTATTGGCACCATCCGTTAACAACACCAAAACACGGCTATTGGCCGGTTGATTTTTAAGACGCTTAACCGCCAAACCAATCGCATCGCCGATGGCCGTATTGTCACCCGCAAGTCCGATGACGGATTCATCCAACAAGGTTTGCACGGTCTTTCTGTCAAACGTTAAGGGAGTTTGTAAATAAGCCTGCGTACCAAATAATATTAAGCCCACCCGGTCACCGACACGCCGGTTAATAAAATCGTTAGCGACCGATTTGATAGCGGTCAGTCGATCGACGGGTTTTTTGTTAATCATAAAATCCTGTTCTTCCATACTGGCCGATAAATCCACTGCCAGCATTAAATCCCGACCACTCACACCTTGTTCAATCGGCTCTCCCAGCCATTGCGGCCGTGTGCAGGCCACAACCAATAAAAACCAGGCAATTGCCGCCAGCAATAACGGCCATTTTTGATCTTGGGACACGGCCTGTGTTTTACCTTCAGAAAAATCATCCAGAAACGGGACTTTTAAAGCCGCCTGTTCCACAGGATTGTTTGCAGGAACCAGCCAACGGATTAATAAAGGCAAAGGTAAGGCCGTTAACAGCCAAGGCCACTCAAAATGA
>CAIQND010000729.1 GCA_903873045.1 uncultured Methylococcaceae bacterium
CCGTCACAACCCACTAATAAAAGTGCAGACAGCGTTAATAAACTCGATGCTTCAAAACCATCTGTGAGTGATAAAAAGCCCGCTCATTTTCTGAAATTAACAGAACCCAAGTAAACAGTATGTGTGTCGGGTTACGGCTAGTGCCTAACCCGGTATCTACAGATATTATTAACCTTTTTTGTGATAAAAAAGTGTCAACTACTTTTGAGCGACTATGAAGGATGCCAAGATTTTTCATCATCACTTCTATTTTAAAATAGAAAAAATATAGTGACACTGACCTGTTTACCATTACCCAAAAACCAGTATTCAGGCTTAAAATTTAAAAACAGTCCTTTTAGTATTTTGCCTTAACATCACGAATCACATGATATGCAGGATTTTTTCAGGCATTAATTAATATAGTTTCCTCAATAATCGGCTAGTTTTTACTATTGAACAGGTATTTCTAATGCTTGTTGTTCTATTTCATGCCAAAATATACCTTAATTTTAAGTGTTCATTCGAGAAACCATGAAAATTGCTATTTTGTCCCGCAACCCTAAACTCTATTCAACTGCTCGCTTGGTTGAGGCCGCACAAGCTCGCGGACATGAGGTACGGGTTTTGGATGTTTTGCGTTGCTATATGAATATTACGTCGCATAATCCATCTATCCATTATCGAGGAGAAGACTTAACCGGATTTGATGCTGTTATTCCAAGAATTGGTGCATCCGTAACATTTTACGGCACGGCTGTACTCAGGCAATTTGAAATGATGAATGTCTTTCCACTCAATGAATCTGTGGCTATATCACGTTCAAGAGATAAATTACGTTCAGTCCAATTACTGGCCAGAAAAGGAATCGGCTTACCAGTGACCGGCTTTGCCAATAACCCGGATGACATTCAGGATTTGATTTCTCAAGTCGGCGGCGCACCCTTGGTGATTAAATTATTACAAGGTACTCAAGGAATCGGTGTCGTATTAGCAGAAACCCATAATGCCGCTGAAAGTGTTATTCAGGCTTTTATGGGGCTAAATGCCAACATTATGGTTCAAGAATTTATTAAAGAAGCTGGCGGCAGCGACATTCGGTGCTTTGTAGTCGGTGATAAAGTAGTTGCCTCAATGAAGCGTCAGGCTTTGGAAGGCGAATTCCGCTCAAATCTGCATCGCGGTGGCTCAGCGACCTTAATACGCCTGACACCTGAAGAACGCTCTACCGCTGTGCGTGCAGCAAAAATAATGGGGCTGAATGTCTGTGGCGTTGATATGCTGCGCTCAAATCATGGCCCAGTAATTATGGAAGTCAACTCATCACCCGGCTTAAAAGGTATTGAAGCTGCCAGTGAAAAAGATATTGCCGAGTTGATTATTCAGTTTGTTGAAAAACGTTTTGAAACCATGGAAACAGCAAAAGATAAATCACCTACCCGTACCCGTACTCGCGGCAAAGGCTAATTATTAGTAAGTATTCACCTCCACCTTTGAAAAATTGGGGTCGAGGGGGATTTATCTAATAAAATATCCCCTAACCCCTCTTTTCAAAGAGGAGGACTGAATAGTTACAATTATTAGTAGGGCGGGTGTTATTGATGGCCGATCCTAAAGCCTGAGTTAATGATCATTAAGGTCATGATGACCTTAATAATCCTATAGTACTTAGGCAGTACTCAGAAAATAACCACCAGAATCAGCCTAGTTCCCACGCCGGAGCGTCACTGCCATTAAGTTAAGCCGTTCGCTAAGCGGATTCGAGGCGAACTACTGGCTTCGAATCCGCTTAGCGAACGATCTCTTTTGATGCTTTATCATTAAGTTAAACGCATTGAAGGTTAAGCCTTTTTGCTTGTCGCGTCTAAAGTTGGTAGCCTATTTTACTGGCTTCGGCTCCGCTCAGCCAACGGTTTATATTGCCAAAAGGTGCTTAACTTAATGGCAGTGATGCCAAATCGTGGAGCGATAGGGTGGGGAGGCAATGCCATTATTTAAGCGAAAGTTATTTAAAAAACTGGAGTGCAATCGCTTCAGCTATTGCCTGTAAAAACAGCTAAAGCGGTTTTACTCCAGATTGCATACTTAACTTAACGGCATTGGGTGGGGTTATTTATTACGAATTACCTTAGGCGTTATTTACCCCAAAGCACTCACAATAGCATTACCCATTTCGACTGTTCCACAAGTAGATTGTGGATTAAGGTCTTGGGTAACAAACTTACCCTCATTAACGACTTTTTCAACCGCTGTTTTAATGCGCTCGGCCGCTTCGGTTTCGCCCAGATGATTTAACATCATAACGCCGGCCATGATAACAGCAATGGGGTTAGCCAGATTTTTTCCGGTAATATCGGGTGCACTGCCATGTACGGCTTCAAATAGAGCCGCATCATCACCAATATTGGCACCTGGAATCAAACCCAGTCCACCGACCAGACCCGCCGTTAAATCCGATAAAATATCACCAAACATATTGGTAGTCACCACCACATCAAATTGCTGTGGATTCATGACCATGTGCATACAAGCGGCATCTACGATTTTCTCGTCAAACTGAATATCGGGATAACGCGCTGCGGTTTCTCTGGCAACGTCCAGAAACAAACCTTGGGTATATTTTAATATATTGGCTTTATGACAAACCGTTACTTTTTTACGCTGATTATCCCGTGCATATTTAAACGCATACTCGATAACACGTTGTGAAGCTACCCGGGTAACGACCGCCAAACTTTCGGCAATATCTTTTTTAGGCGTCAGATAATGCTCAAGTCCTGCGTAGAGCCCTTCAGTATTTTCCCTGACAATAACAATATCAACATCTTCGTAACGCGTTTTTATGCCCGGCCAACTTTTAGCCGGACGCACATTGGCATACAGTTCGTATTGTTGGCGCAAGGCTACATTAATACTTCTAAATCCGGTTCCCACAACAGTCGTCAAGGGGCCTTTAAAGGCTAAGCGAGTTTTATCAAACGAGGCCAGAGTCTCATCCGGCAACGGTGTGCCAAATTTTTCAAAAGCCGCCAACCCGGCATACGCTTCTTCCCAGTGAATTTTTACGCCTGAGGCATCAATAACTTTTACGGCCTCATCCATAATCGAAGGACCAATACCATCACCTTTTATCAACGTGACCTTGTGCATAATTATCTCCACAGTTTAATTAACACTCTCGCCAAACAGCAGGAGTGATTTTTTATATAGCATTAAGAAGGGGCGTGAACCCAGGCATTTTAATCGCCACATTAAGCGATATCGGGTCACAGTAGGAATAATAACAAAAAGGCAATATTCACGTTATTTTATTTCATTTCTAAATAAGCATCGCGTCATCAATAAGATCAACCCTGACCTTGTCACCCGCTTTAATACCCGTGCATTCAGTGGGTAAAACGATATAACAATTAGCCAAGCTTATGGAACTGAGTATATTTGAACCTTGCTTGCCGGAGGATGCCACAAAAAATTCGCCGGTTTGATCTTGGGTTAAAATACCTCGCTGGTAATCTTGTCGTCCCGGCGCTTTTTTTAGCGGCGTTGTACAGGTTGCCGTTAATTGCAACGATTTTGCTTCCGGTGCGCCGGACAATTGCCTAAGTGCCGGTGCGACCAGATACTTAAACGTGACAATAACGGCCACCGGGTTACCGGGCAGTCCAAAAAAACAACAGTCATCTATTTTTCCAAAAGCCAACGGTTTTCCGGGTTTTATCGCCAGCTTCCAGAAATTGACATTGCCACAGCGCTCCAGTATTTCTTTAACATAATCGGCTTCACCGACTGACGCACCACCGGTAGTAATAATGACATCATGGTTTTTTGCGGCCTCTATAAAACTGTCCTCCAGCAACTGCCTGTTATCAGCAATCACGCCCTTATCCGTTACACGGTAGCAGGCATCTGTTAAGAGTCCGCTTAAAGTGTAGCGATTACTGTCGTATATTTGCCCTGATGCCAAGGGCTGACCCAATGCCGTTAACTCATCACCCGTTGAAAAAAAGACTATTCTTACCGGTCGTTTAACAGTCACTTCATCAATTCCGGCCGAAGCCAATAAACCCAGATCAATGGCATTCAACTTTTTGGGATGGGAAAAAAGTAAGCCACCTTGTTTTACATCTTCACCTACCTGTCTGATGTGTTGCCCTGTCGGCGTATTTTCTGAAAAACAGATCATTTGTCCATTAACCTGTACGTGCTCCTGCATGACAACCGAATCAGCTTGTTCGGGGACTACTGCACCGGTAAAAATGCGGATACATTGCCCAGGTTGCAGCAATCCGGTAAAAGGTCGACCTGCCCATGAAGTCCCTACCAGACTCAGTGTAAAGGGCTGCTCATGACTAATATCCTGACTGGAAAAAGCATAGCCATCCATAGCGGCATTTCTGTCGTGTGGGCTATTAATAGCCGAATAAACCGGTTCTGACAGCACGCGCCCCAAGGCATTTTTTAAGACCACTTTTTCTGATGCTTCGACGGCATTAATCGCTGCTTTAATAACTGCCAAGGCTTCATCAATAGGCAGTAAAGGTTTCGCTTCCTGGCAACATAAGTCAATCATAAATGCCCCATGAATTGATTTAAAATAAAGGCGGCTATCATTTCAGGCTGATTAATATCGAGTTGGGTTAACGTGTCTGGCGTTTCCAGAGCAACATCAGAAGCAATGGCTATAATATTCGGATCATTCGGATACAGTAAGGGCTTGTTAAGTGAGGGGCGATGTAATTCAATTTTAGGAAATGGTTCGGCTTTAAAGCCTTCAACTAAAATCAAATCCAGTTCAGATTGATCAAACAGCTTTAACTGATCGTCCAATCGAGTTTCTTGTTCTGGATTGATTTCGGTAATAATGGCTCGACGATGCGTAGAGACCAGCATAACCGGCGAAGCGCCCGCCTCTCGTAAGCGGAAACTGTCTTTGCCTGGCTGGTCTATTTGGAAATTATGATGGCTGTGTTTGATTAAACCGATACGCAAGCCATGATACTTTAAAATGGGAATGGTTTGAGTCAGTAACGTCGTTTTACCGGTTCCGCTAAAAGCGGCAAACCCCAATAGGGGGACATAAGCATGTTGCATAATAATCAATTCATCAGACTGTTATCGAAGGATAGCTTATTCTAAGGTATTATTGAGTGGGAGATCATTATTAATACGGGAGAAAACATTGATTCGAATTTATCTTATTTTATTGCTGATCATTATTGCATTTTTTGGCTTACGCTCGTTTTTAAAAGCATCGCCTACGGTATTGGCTAAATATGCCAGAATTTCCTTGCTGTGTATTTTTGGCTTGGTGCTACTTTATTTAACAGTAAGCGGACGCTTAAACTGGCTGTTTGCATTAGTAGGTTTGATTATTGCGTACTTGGTCAGGTTAATGCCAACCCTACTGCACTATGCGCCACAATTGCAAAGATTATGGCAGTCATTTTCCGGTACCCAACAAAACACGTCACAACGTCAAAGTGAAGCCAGCGCTAAAGGAAAAATGTCAGTAGAAGAAGCGTATGAAGTATTAGGTTTAAAACCGGGGGCATCGGAACAGGACATCATTGCCGCTCACCGCAAATTAATGCAAAAAATACATCCTGACAGGGGCGGCTCTGATTATTTGGCGGCAAAAATAAATTTAGCTAAAAAAATATTGTTAAAAAAATAACATCATGTATTTTTATTCCTTAAAGCGCTATTTTCTGATGATATTAATGGCACTGGCTTCATTAAATGCCACAGCAGCGGGTTATTATGTACCCGAAAAAATCAGTCACCCTGATCTTGTCAACAATAAACACCTGCAAAAAAAAGCGACAAAAAATATCAATTCCGTAGCAAATCGATCAAACTCAACCCATAAAAATACGCATAAAAAACAACCTGCCAAAAGTCATATTTCACAAAAAAAAGACAGCAAAAATGGTCAATCAAGCGCTTCAATTGAACATGAAAAAATATCAACTTTAAACTTCGGTTGGCCCATAACAGGAAAAGTTTTAAAAAAATTTTCTCCGTCCCACAATAAAGGCATTGATATCGCAGGCAAGCAAGGACAGCTTATAAAAGCGACTGAAGCAGGAAAGGTTGTCTATGAAGGACAAGGCCTGATTGGCTTCGGTAAGCTACTCATTATCAAGCACAATGCTATTTATTTAAGCGCTTATACCAACAACAGTCGACTGCTTGTTAATGAGGGAGAAAGCGTAGCAAAGGGACAGGCTATTGCAAAAGCAGGGAACGTAGGCATCAACCGAACGTCTTTACATTTTGAAATAAGAAAAAACGGAAAGCCGATTAATCCTCTAAAACTCCTCCCCAAAAAATAACAATTTTTTCATTTTTTGTAAATACGTAATATTACGTAGGTATTTATACCTATTGTTATGATAGGTAAATCATGAAAAAATTATTCTTAATACGAGCAAATTGCTATATAAAGCAGACAAGTACATTTACACGCTAATTTTGGCGAATTTGTTTACTTTGATTATGGCACCCTGAATGTAGACTCAGGAAGAAAATCATCGATAGTTACATTACTTAAAGATATTTAATGCCAGTCACCTAAGGCTACTAACCAGGAAATTAATATGAATAACGTATTGTTTGACCCATCACACGATGAAATCGCTATTCTGGGTGAAGACGATTTATCTCTTGACGAAGATATTGATAGTGCTGTCATACCTGAAAAAACAGAAGCAATCTCGACCAAATCCACCAGCAATGGCGAATTTGATGCGACCCGCGCCTATTTGAATGATCTCAGTCGATCAAAACTGCTGACGGCTGATCAGGAAAAAATCTATGGTACTCGCGCCTTACAAGGTGACAAAGTGGCTCGCAAGATCATGATTGAAAGCAACTTGCGTTTGGTCGTAAAAATTTCGTACCGTTACCTGAACAAAGGTTTACCTTTATTGGACTTGATTGAGGAAGGAAATCTGGGCTTAATCCGTGCTGTTGAAAAATTTGATCCTGAAAGAGGCTTTAGATTTTCGACTTATGCAACTTGGTGGATACGTCAGACTATAGAACGGGCCATCATGGATCAAACTCGCACCATCCGTTTGCCGATTCATATTGTCAAAGAAATGAATACGTACCTTAAAGCGCAACGTCATTTGGCACAATCACTTGAGCATGACCCCAGTGCTCAGGACATCGCTGATTATATGGATAAGCCGCTGGAAAAAGTCGAAAAAATGCTCAAACTTAATGAGCGGGTAACGTCTGTAGACATTCCGGGAGCCAAGAATATTGACACACCGTTGATTGAGTCTATTTCAGATACCGACAGTTTAACGCACGATGAGCAAATACAAGAAAACAATATGAAAGAAAATATTGCGAAATGTATGCTTGAACTCCCTGAAAAACAACGCGAAGTTATCTGCCGTCGCTATGGTATTTGCGGTTATGAGGAAGCGACTCTTGAGCAGGTCGCCCAAGAGCTGGATGTGACCAGGGAACGCGTCAGGCAAATTCAAATAGAAGGCTTAAAAAAATTAAAAGACATCTTGCAAAGCAACGGCTTTTGTTTTGAAGCCCTTTTTAATTAAAAAACCAGGTCATTGCTTAGTCTATGTTGACCTCAATCATAGAACACAAATTATACGGATTTCAACGGATTTCAACAGATTTCAACAGATTTCAACGGATTTTATTTTTAGTTGAAAATACCTTACAATTTATTAGGTAACATTTTCAAGAAATTAAAAATGTTCTTTATTCATGTCTTGTGTGTTCTATTTTTTACGACTGAGTCATTATAAAAGTGGCTTGCAAAGACCAATCCCGGTAATTAAAATTTTGTCCTTGTTCACGAACTGTTTTACAGGCATAGGGTGATAACTCTCCAATGACCCATTGAACGGCGTTGAATATTCCGACCGATAGAATACCATTATCAGGAAACCCCCGATCAACGGGTGTGTAAATAGCGGCGGCTCCCACATTAACATCCACCGCTTCGGACCACGCGGCATCACCGACCAGCGAGGCATTAACAACATAACACTGATTTTCCAGCGCTCTTGCCTGACAGCCTATTTTAACCCGATGGAAACCTGCAATCGTATCGGTGCAACTGGGCACTAAAATTAACACGCACCCGGCTTCAGCCTGCTTTCTTGCCAACAAGGGGAATTCGCTATCATAACAAATGTTAATGGCAATTTTGCCATATTCGGTATCAAAACATTTTAATTCTTGGCCACCTTTAATCAGCCATTGTTCTTTTTCAAAACGGGTCATCATCACTTTGTCCTGATAATCAAACTGACCATCAGGCATAAATAAATAAGCGCGGTTTCGATAGTTTTCAGAGGCTATGCGTACCGGAAACGTACCCGCCTGAATAATACACTGATATTGTTGCGCCAGCGTTTTAAACAAATCGATAAAATCATCATGCAATGATTGCATGGCCTCTAGCTGCCTGCTTAATGATGAATAAATATCCTGACCAAACAAGGAGGCCAGTTCCATACTGAAATATTCCGGAAACAGCAGGATTTTAGCCTCTTGTGTCGTCGCCTCGGCAACCCAACGTTCAATTTTTTGTTGATAAGCCTGCCAACTTTCCAGAAAACTGATGTCATACTGAGCCGCTGCAATTTTAACGTTCATTTTTAAGCCAAAAAGTCATCGGTTTGGGTGTTTCTTGCGCGTCATCAAGATCTTTCCATGAGTAAGTCGTTTTAAGTTCCGGATGTTTAACATAGCCGCGTTTGTTCCAGAACAAATCCAGAGGAACATAATTAGCCGGACGACGCGGATGATCTATCGGCCGCTCTACACAACAAAAAGTAATGACTTTAAAACCGCCCAAGTCTTCAGCATGTGCTTCTCTTTGCTCAAAAAACTGCACACCCAGCCCCAGACCACGATAATCCTTGTTTAAAACCGATTCACTGCAATAAAAAACGTCTTCAAGGTTGTATCCCTGCTCAAGAAAGGGCTTTTGAAGTTGATCCGTTTCATATTGCATCGGAATGGCGGTCGAAGCTCCCACTACTTTATCACCATCAAATGCCAATACGATAACGCTTTCAGGGGTGTCGATATACGTTTGCAGGTATTTTTTTTCATAGTCATAATCCCCGTCGTACAAATAAGGAAAATCACGAAACACTTCAATTCTTAAGCGTGCAAGTTCAGGAACGTAGTGCACAAGTGCGGCACCGCTGCATCTCTCAATGCGAATAGCTTGGGTCATGGGTTTAATCAAGATAAATATTAATGATTTTAGTCGAAATACCAAAAAAAACGCAAGGCGCAAGGCAAAAATAACTTTTCACCTTTAACCTTGCACCTTTAACCTTTTATAATGTTTAACACTACTCAGTTTATGTAACGACATAACCGCCATAAATGCGCCGCTGGTATCAGCAACCCAATCAGCGACATCTGATGCCCGTCCCACAATAAACGACTGATGCCATTCATCAGATAATCCGTACAAACTGCAAAAGGCAATACTGAGCAAAGCCAGTATAATAGACGAACTCATCAAATGTTTAAAGCTGCGCCACGCCAGCAACCCCAGAATAGAATAGGCACCGGCATGATAAAGCTTATCCTGGTACTCAAAGCCAAAATCAAAAGGCTGCTGAAGCGATGCTTGATCAGAAAGCCAATAAATAAATAAGCAATAAAATAACAATAACGTGAAATCCAGAATTTTAATCATGTATAAATCAATTACCAGTAATGAAAAATGTATTTAAATTTGCCGAAGCGTGTTTGCAAAGTATCGCTATCGATGAAAAATTGGCACTCACCCACCAAGCATGGCATCTATTTGAAAATAATCAACTAAGCTTTGTGTCAGAACTACCGGTACTGCCGATTACTCAGGTAAAGTTCCCTGACAAACCGGTTTTATTGCCTCCGCGAGACATGCCCAAACGAAAAATTGGCTCCCCTGAAGGGGTTGCCGCTTTTTTTCATGCTATTGCCCATGTCGAATTTGTGGCTATTTCTCTCGCTTGGGACTTACTTTATCGCTTTCGAGGACTGCCCGAGCAATTTTATCAGGATTGGCTAAAGGTTGCTGACGAAGAAGCACAACACTTTGAATTAATCAGGCTGCATTTAAAGACACTCAAAGTAAATTATGGCGATTTACCCGCCCATAACGGCTTATGGGATCACGCCAACGATACGGCCGATGATTTACTGGCCAGATTAGCCATGGTGCCGCGCTGTATGGAAGCGCGTGGACTGGATGTAACTCCTGCCATCATCGCCAAATTTAAGAACGTAGGCGATAACGCCAGTGTCATCTTGTTGGAGCGCATTTTAACGGATGAGGTAGGCCATGTAGAGCGTGGTTCATACTGGTTTAAATGGGTCTGTAAACAACAAGGCTATGAACCTGAAGCTAAATATCGTCAGTTAATCAAA